>DATFUG010000206.1:0-7369 GCA_035261025.1 Steroidobacteraceae bacterium
CTCACCGCCCAGGCCAAGGTCAAGGTGGCCGAGGCCCAACTCTCTGGAGCGCAAACCCTGTGGCAGCGCACCACCGTGATCGCCCCGGGCGACGGCATCGTCCTCACCCGGACGGCCGAGGTGGGCCAGATCGCCACTTCCGGCGTCACCGTGCTGTTCCACCTGGCGAACCGCGGGGAAATCGAGATGCGCGGCCAGGTCGCCGAGCAGGACATGCCGCGCCTCAAGGTGGGCCAGAGCGCGCAGGTCCGCCTGGATGGCGTCGCTGCACCCTTCACGGGCAGGGTCTGGCAGGTCGGCGCCACCATCGATCCGGTCAGCCGCCAGGGCATGGTGCGGATCGCGCTGCCCGCGGCGGACCAGAACTTAAGGCCCGGCGCCTTTGCGCGCGCCGAGGTCCAGACCGGCGCCGCGGCCGGCGTCATCGTGCCGCAGACCGCGGTCTTAAGCGATGAACAGGGCAGTTACACACTGATCGTCGGCGCGGGCGATCGCGTCGAGCGGCGCGCGGTGAAGATCGGCGGCGCACATGCCGAGGGTCTCGTCATCAGCGGCGGGCTCAACGGCGATGAACGCGTGGTCGCCATCGCCGGCGCCTTCCTGCGCGCCGGCGAGCAGGTCAACGTGGCGCCCACGGCGCTGGCCGGCGGAGGCGGCAAGGGCCTCGCCTCTGGAGGCGCGAACGCGCTCGTGAGCGCGCCATGAGGCGCATCTCGGCCTGGGCGATCACCCACCCGGTTTTCCCGCTGGTGCTGTTCGCGGTGCTGACGGTGTTCGGCATCGTCGCCTTCGTGCGCATGCCCGTTACCCTGAACCCGGACGTATCGGCGCCCTTCGTGCATGTGTTCATTGGCGTGCCGGGCTCGGCGCCGTCGGAAATCGAGACCCAGGTCCTGCAGAAGGTGGAAGGGTCAGTCTCCAAGATCGGCAACGTCAAGAACATCATCTCGCGTGCCACCGAAGGGCAGGCGCTGGTGTTCGTGGAATTCCAGATCGGCACGCCGGTCGATCGCGCCACCACCGACGTGCGCGACGCCGTGGCACGCGTGCGCGCCGACCTGCCGCCGGGCATCCTCGAACCGCAGGTCGGCCGCGAGGAAATCGACGGCGGTCCGATCGTCTACTACGCGGTCAGCACCACCGGCATGACCGAGGAGCAACTCTCCTGGTTCGTGGACGACACGATCAACAAGCGGCTGCTCGCGGTCGGCGGCGTCGCGCAGGTCAACCGCTCGGGCGGCGTCGATCGGGAGATCCGCGTCGATCTCGATCCGGCGCGCATGCAGTCTTCCGGCATCACGGCCGCCGAAGTGAATGACCAGCTGCGGCAGGTCAACATCGATGCCGCCGGCGGCCGCGCGCAGGTGGGCGGCAGCGAGCAGTCGATCCGCGTGCTCGGCAGCGCGCGCACCGCGCCGCTCCTCGCCGACACCCGCCTCACGCTCAGGGACGGCCGCGTGGTGCGGCTCGGCGACATCGCCGAGGTGCGCGATGGCATTGCCGAGGTGCGCTCGATCTCGCGGCTCGACGGCCGGCCGGCGACCACCTTCGGCGTGCTGAAAGCCAAGGGCGCCTCGGATGTCGACACGCTCAAGCGCGTGCAGGCTGAGCTCGCCAAGATCACCACCGAGAATCCCAGCATCCATCTCAAGCAGGTCTTCACGACGGTGGATTTCACCAAGCAGCAATACAAGGCCTCGATCGAAGCGCTGATCGAAGGCGCGCTGCTGGCGGTGGCGATCGTGTTCCTGTTCCTGCGCGACTGGCGCGCCACCGGCATCGCGGCACTGGCGATCCCGCTCGCGGCGCTCCCCACCTTTGCTTTCATGCAGTGGTTGGGCTTTACCCTCAACCAGATGAGCCTGCTGGCGCTGTGCCTGATCACGGGCGTCCTGGTCGACGACGCGATCGTCGAGATCGAAAACATCACGCGCCACATGAAGATGGGCAAGAGCGGCTACCAGGCCGCCATGGATGCCGCCGACGAGATCGGCCTGGCGGTGGTGGCCTGCTCGATGGCGATCATCGCGGTGTTCCTGCCGGTGAGCTTCATGGGCGGGCTGGTCGGGCAATTCTTCATCCAGTTCGGCTTCACGGTCGCGGTGGCGGTGTTCCTGTCGCTGGTGGTGGCGCGGCTGATCACTCCGCTGCTGGCCGCCTATACGCTCAAGCCCCACGCGCGGCTGCGCAGCGCCGACGGGCCGGTCATGGAGTGGTACCTGAAGGCACTGCGCTGGACGGTCAGGCATCGATGGAAAACACTCGGGGCCGGCTTCGTGTACGTGGTGCTGTCGATAATCGGCCTGGCGATGGTGCCGCAGGCCTTCTTCCCGGACAGCGACAACTCTTCCTCGGTGCTCAAGGTGGAGCTGCCGCCCGGCGTGTTGCTGAGCCAGACCTCGCAGGTCTCGGCGGCCGCTTACCAGATCCTGCGCCGCCGTCCCGAAGTGAAGTCCATCGTCGAGTCGGTGGGCGAGGACGACGACGGTGAAGTGCGCTCGGGCAACATCTTCATCCAGCTCGTGCCGCCTGCCGAGCGCAAGCTCAGCCAGAAGGAGTTCGAGGCGCAGGTCACGAAGGAATTGCGGGTCATCCCCGACGCGCGGCTCAACTTCCAGAGCCAGTCCGATGGCGGTGGGCGTGACCTGACGCTGTTCGTGGTCGGCAGCAACCCGGAGCTGGTCGAGCAGACCGCGCGCACCGCGATCGAGCAGATGCGCACGCTCAAGGAATTGCGCGACCCGCGCATCAACGGCGACATGGCGCGCCCCGAACTGGTGATTCATCCGCGGCTCGACCTGGCGGCGCAGCTGGGCGTCACGGTGGCGAGCATCAGCGAGACCGTGCGCGTCGCCACGCTGGGTGAGATCGCACAGAACGAAGCAAAGTTCTCGCTTGCCGACCGGCAGATTCCGATCCGCGTGAGCCTGGTGGAATCGGCGCGCAGCAATCTCGCGACGCTCGAGAACCTGCCGGTGCGCACGGCCGCCGGCGCCACGGTACCGCTCAAGGCGGTCGCCGACATCGGTTTCGGCCAGGGCCCATCGAAGATCCGCCGCTATAACCAGACTCGCCGCCTTTCGCTCGAGGCGGACCTGAACCACACCGAACTCGGCCCGGCGATGAAGAAGATCCGTGACCTGCCCATTTACAAGAACCTGCCGACCGGCGTCCAGATCGTTGATGTCGGCCAGGCGCAGTATATGCAGGAACTGATTACAGGCTTCCTGCTGGCGATCGTCGCGGGCGTCATGCTGGTGTTTGCCGTGCTGGTGCTGCTGTTCGCACGCCTGTTGCAGCCGATCACGATCATGGCCGCCCTGTTCTTGTCGTTCGGCGGAACCGCCATTGCTCTGGGCCTCACCGGGAGTCCCATGTCCATAGGCACGTTTCTGGGGATCCTGATGCTGATGGGGCTGGTGGCCAAGAACTCGATCCTGCTGGTGGAATTCGCCATTGAGGAAATGCGCGCCGGCAAGGATCGCCTGACGGCGCTCCTCGAGGCCGGACACAAGCGTGCGCGCCCGATCGTCATGACGTCGGTGGCGATGATCGCCGGCATGCTGCCGCTCGCGCTCGGCGTGACCGGCGACGCCGCACTGCAGGGCCAGATGGCGATCGCCGTGATCGGCGGCCTGATCACCTCGACTGCGTTGGCCCTGGTGATGGTGCCGGCCGGATTCACGGTGATGGACGACCTGGAACGCTGGCTCGGACGCCGCCTGTTCCCGCAGTTTGGCGGCAAGCAGCCGGCTGGCGCGGCGGCGCCTGCCGCGGCGGCAGCGCCCGTCGCCTTGCTGCCCTCCGCGGCCGCCCAGTCCGATCCGGCCTGAGCCCCTGCCCCGTCAGCGGCGGCAGTGGGCCTCGATCCAGGCTTGCGCTTCCGCGTTGACCTCGCGCGGATCGCGCCCAGCCGCCGCGATCGGCGGGCCGATCACGACGCGGATGGTGCCCGGCCGCTTGTACAGTCCGCGCCGCGGCCAGTAGTAACCCGCGTCGTGGGCGATCGGCACGATCAGGCAGCCGGTCTCCGCGGCGAGCAGCGCGCCGCTGATGCCGTAGCGGCGCGTTTCACCCGGCGGCATGCGCGTGCCTTCCGGGAAGATCGCGATCCATTTTCCCTCGGCGAGCCGCGCCTTGCCCTGCTCGACGACGCCGCGCACCGCGTTGCCGCCCGCCCCGCGATCGACCGCGATCCCGCGCATCAGCGCCATCGCCCAGCCGAGGACCGGCACCCAGGCGAGTTCGCGCTTGTAGACCCAGACGTGCGGCGGTACCAGCACGACCTGTGCAAAGGTCTCCCAGCTTGAGGCGTGCTTGATCAGGGCAACGTGACTGCCGGGCGGCAGGTGCTCACGGCCTTCGACGATGTAATCCAGGCGGCAGGTGAATCGCAGCACGGCGAGCAGCACGGAGCCCCAGACTCGCGCCAGCACGAAGCGCGCCCGGTAGGGCAGCAGCCATCCCGTCAGCACGAAGAACACGGCATAGCAGCCGGTCCAGAGGAACAGGAACATCGTGAACGCCAGGGAACCGAGCCACTGCACGGTGCGGGGACCTAGCCGGGGAGCAACGACAGATCGGCACTGCGCGTGAACAGCGCCCGCAGCTCACCGAGCAAGGCGAGGCGATTGCGGCGCAAGGCGGCGTCCGGGTCATTGACCAGCACGGCATCGAAGAAGGCGTCGATCGGCGGCCGCAGGCGTGCCAGTTCCGCGAAGGCGGCGCCGTAATCGCCGCGGCCCAGCGCTACGTCGACGGCGATGCGCCGCTCCGCCAGCGCGGCATGAAGTGCGTGCTCCGCCGGCGCCTGCAGCACGGTCGGGTCCGTGGACTGCGGCGCTTCGCCGGGGGATTTTTTCAGGATATTGGCGATGCGCCGGTTCGCCGCCGCCAGGCTCGCCGCGTCGGGCAGCGCCAGGAACTTCACCAGCGCGCGCGTTCGTGCGTCCGCATCGAGGAGTGAACGCGGCGCAGTGGCGAGCACGGCGTCAAACACCTCCGTGGTGACGCTGCTCGCTTCGTCCTCGAGATACTGCGAGCGCAAGCGCTCGAGCACGAAGGCGTACAACTCGTCCGTGACCGCGGCGCGGCGCGGCGCCAGGTCCGCCACCGGCTGCGCGGCCACGGCCTGCTCGAGGAGCGCGCGCAGGTCAAAATCAACTTTAAGCTCGAGGGCCAGACGCACCAGGCCGATCGCGGCGCGGCGCAGCCCGAAGGGATCGCGCGTACCGGAAGGTTTCTGGCCGATCGCAAAGCTGCCCGCAAGCGTGTCCAGCCGGTCGGCCAGCGCGAGGGTCTTGCCGGTCGGCGTCGCGGGCAGCAGATCACCGGCGCCGCGCGGCAGGTAGTGCTCGCGAATCGCGCTCGCGACCTCCGCCTCCTCGCCGTCGGCCGCGGCGTAGTAGCCGCCCATTACGCCCTGCAACTCGGGAAACTCCCCGACCATGCTGGTGAGCAGATCGCACTTGCACAGCTTGGCAGCGTGCACCGCGAGCCCCGGATCGGCGCCGCAGGATGAGGCCAGCGCCTGGGCCAGCGCTGCGATGCGTTCGACCTTGTCGCCGAGCGAGCCCAGCTGCGCCTGGTAGCTGACGCGCGCGAGCAGAGCGATGCGGGCCGCCAGCGGCGTGCGCCGGTCCTGCTCCCAGAAAAACGCGGCGTCCGCGAGCCGCGGGCGCACCACGCGCTCGTTGCCGGCGCGCACCACGCTGACATCGCGGCTCTCGATGTTGGCGATCGTGATGAACCAGGGGAGCAGGGCCCCGGCCCCGGACTGGACGGCGAAATAGCGCTGGTGATCCTGGAGCGTGGCGAGCAGCACTTCGCGCGGCAGTTGCAGGAAGCGCTCCTCGTAGCGCCCGGCCACGGCCACGGGCCATTCGACCAGCGCGGTGACTTCCTCGAGCAGCGCGGCGTCGATCAGGGCCTGGCCGCCGAGCTGTGCGGCGGTGGCGAGCAGCTGCGCGCGCACCCGCTCGCGCCGTCCGGCGAAGCCGGCGATCACCTTGCCGCGCTTGAGCAGCGCACCCTCGTAACTGGCCGGGGCGCGCAGCAGCAGTTCACGCGGCGCGTGGAAGCGATGGCCGCGCGTGCTGCGCCCGGCCACGGTATCGAGGATGGTGGCCGGCACGATCTCATGGCCGTACAGCATCACCAGCCAGTGCACCGGGCGCACGAACTGCGCCTCGCTCGTGCCCCAGCGCATGCGCTTGGGGATCGGCAGCGCCTCGAGGGCTTCAGCGACGATGCCAGGGAGGAGCGATTGCACGCTCGCGCCCGCGCGCCGGCCGGCGAACCACAGGTATTCGATATTCTTGTCGTCGCGCTCGCGGCCCAGAGCGGCGAGTTCGACCCCGCAGCTCGCCGCAAAGGCCTGCGCCGCGCGCGTTGGTGCGCCGGCCTCGTCGTACGCGGCCTTCAGCGGCGGACCACGGCGGCGGATTTCCTGGTCCGGCTGCGCTGCGGCGAGTCGGCGCACGCGCACCGCGAGGCGCCGCGGGGTGGCGAAGGACTCGATGGCGCCGTGGCGGAGCGAGGCGCGCGTCAGGCGCGCCGCGATGCCCTCGCGGAGCGCCTGCTCGAGCACCGGCAGGGCCCGGGGCGGCAGTTCCTCGGTGCCCAGCTCGAAGAGGAAATCGCGCCGCTCGGGGCGGGCTGCCCCGGGGCTGCCTGAGGCGCTCATGTGCCCGTCCTGAGGCTCGGCGCGGTGCCGGCGCCGAGCAGCGGAAAGCCGAGCGCCTCGCGGCTGGCGTAGTAGGCCTGGGCCACGCCGCGCGCCAGCGTGCGCACGCGCAGCAGGTAGCGCTGGCGCTCGGTGACGGAGATCGCGTGCCGGGCGTCGAGCAGATTGAACACATGCGAGGCCTTGAGCACCTGCTCGTACGCGGGCAGGGCCAGATGAGCCTCCAACAGCGCCTTGCAGCCCTGCTCATGATCGTCGAAGTGGCGAAACAGGACGGCGATGTCCGCGTGCTCGAAGTTATAGGCCGACTGTTCGGCCTCGTTCTGGTGGAACACGTCCCCGTAGGTGACGCGTCCCTGCGGGCCGTCGGTCCAGAGGATATCGAAGATGCTCTCGACGCCCTGCAGGTCCATCGCCAGGCGCTCCAGCCCGTAGGTGAGCTCGCCGCTCACCGGCCGGCAATCCAGTCCCCCCACCTGCTGGAAGTAGGTGAACTGCGTGATTTCCATGCCATTGAGCCAGACTTCCCAGCCCAGGCCCCAGGCGCCCAGCGTGGGTGATTCCCAGTTGTCCTCCACGAAGCGCACGTCGTTGACCAGCGGATCGAGGCCGAGCGCGGCGAGGCTCCCCAGATAGCGATCCAGGATATCGAGGGGCGCGGGCTTCAGCAGCACCTGGAACTGG
>DATFUG010000207.1:0-3618 GCA_035261025.1 Steroidobacteraceae bacterium
CTGGTCTCGTTCTTCGGGAAGGTGCTGATGAAATCCTTGCGCGGCATGCCCGCGTCGCGGATCGCAATGATCATGATCTCCTTCTCGATCTGGCGGATCTCACCGATATGCGAGCGCAGCTGCGCCGTCAGCGCATCGAACATGCGCGGCGAGAGCTTGAGCTCCATGAACTCATCGGCCAGGCGCTTGCGCGCCTTGTGCGTGCGCGGATCATCGCTCCCCTGCTTGGCGAGCGCCGCCAGCACCGTGTTCAGGTGCTTGCGGACCGCGGCCATTCGGCGTGCTACTTCCTCCGGATCGGGACCGGTGTCGATGACTTCCTCATCGCTATCGGCGTCCTCGGCCTCCTCTTCATCAGGCTTGCGGCCTTCGGCCACGATCTCGACCACCTTGGTCGGATTCTGTGGCTGCGCGATCACATCCGGAGCGTTCGGGTCGATGAAGCCCACGACCAGATCGACCATGCGCGCCTGGCCAGCCTTGAACTGCTCATAGGTGTGCAGCAGGAATTCGTGCGTGGCGGGGTAGCTGGCGAGCGCCAGGCGCACGGCATCGAGTCCTTCCTCGATGCGCTTGGCAATGCGGATTTCGCCCTCCCGGGTCAGCAGTTCCACCGTGCCCATCTCGCGCATGTACATGCGCACGGGATCGGTGGTGCGGCCGAGCTCGGCATCGAGCGCGGCCAGCGCCGCAGCGGCCTCTTCGATGGCTTCTTCATCCGCGGGCGAGGCGGGGTCGGAAGCGAGGAGCGACTGGGAGTCCGGTGCTTTCTCGTACACCGGAATGCCCATGTCGTTGATCGTGTTGACGATGTCCTCAATCTGCTCCGGATCGACGATTTCCGAAGGCAGGTGATCGTTGACCTGCGCGTAGGTGAGGTATCCCTGTTCCTTGCCGCGCGCGATCAGCAGCTTCAACTGCGACTGGCGGTCTTCCGGAACAATGGCGCGGCGCTCGATCGCCGCGGCGAGCACGGCGCTCCTGGCGGCAGCGCCGGACTTCGGCGCGTTCTTGCCCGAGGGCGCGCCGGCCTTCGTCACCGCAGCGCCTTTGGCGGCAACCGGAGGCTTGCCCGCTACGGCCCTGGCGGGCACGACCACTCTGGTAGCCGCCGCCTTGGCCGCGGGCGCGCTCTTCGCCGCTCCGTGTGCCTTTGCCGCGACGCGCACCCGAGCGTGCACGGTCCTCGCGGCCGCCTTTTTCTCAGCCGGTGCGGCTCGATGGCCGCTCTTGCGGTGACCGGAGGAAGTGGGTTTGGACTTGTGGCTCGGGGGCATTGGGGTTCTTTCCAGAAAATCAGGACAACGGACTCTCAACCGTAGTTCCCAGGGGAGAACATGCCGGGAGGGTCAAGATTGATGCGGAAAATCCCGCAATTATAGCGAGAATGCCTCTATAAAGGCCAGCACGGGCGCCGGCGGCCCGCTCAAGGCCTGGCGCGGCCCGTTCTCTTGTTAAGCGCCTGAAATTCCAGCCGTTCTTCCGCACTCGCCGCGTTCGATTTCAGGCGGGCCAGCAGCTCATCATAGCGCCGGGCCTCGCGCTCGGCGGCGACCTGCGCAATGAGCCGATCCAGCGTTCCCAGCAGCTCCGGCGCGGCCTGTTCGGCATCGAGCAGTGTGGGCTCCGCGTGCAACTCACCGAGGCGCCGGTGCTCGGGCCGTTCGCGCCACTGCTCGAGCAGCGCGGAGACCAGGCGGCCGGGCTGCGCGCGCAACGTCGTGAGCAGCTCACGCAGCATGCCGACCCCGCCGAGCTCGGCTTCGCTGATTTCTGCCAGCGCCGGCAGCATCTGGGCGGGCACACGCTCGGCGGTCGCCGGAAAGTGCAGCAGCGTCTGGATCGCCTGCGTCACCAGCCCGCGCCGCCCGCCGCTGGCGGAACGCGTCACCTCGCGGCGCGGCGCGGCGTCCGGATCCTCGGTGGCCAGGTCGGCCTGCAGCAATACGCGCAGCCGGTCGGTGGCGAGTCCGACTTCCTGCGCGATGCGCGCGAGGAGCAGTTCCAGATAGACACCCGGCGGCAATTTGGCCAGCAATGGGCGCGCCAGGGCGACGAAACGGGCGCGGCCGTCGGCGTGACTGAGATCGGCCTGCTCGCGCAGGTGCGCGGCGAGGTACTCGGACAGCGGTGTGGCACCGGCGAGGCGCGCCTCGAAGGCGGCGCGGCCCTCGCGGCCCACCAGGCTGTCCGGATCCTCGCCTTCCGGCAGGAACAGGAAACGCATTTCGCGGCCTTCGCGCGCCTCGGGCAGGGCATTCTGCAGGGCGCGCCAGGCCGCTGCGCGTCCGGCACGATCGCCGTCGAAGGCGAAGACCACTTCACTCACGAGCCGGAAGGCGCGCTTCAGGTGCTCGGGAGTGGTCGCCGTGCCGAGCGTGGCCACTGCGCAGGCGATGCCCGCCTGATGCAGGCGCACGACGTCCATGTAGCCCTCGACGATCACGAGACGCTTGAGCGCGGTTCGCGCCAGCCGGATCTCATGCAGGCCGTAGAGCTCCTGGCCCTTGTGGAACAGCGCCGTCTCCGGCGAATTCAGGTATTTGGGCTCGCCGCTGTCGAGCACCCGGCCGCCGAAACCCAGCACGCGGCCGCGCGGATCGCGGATCGGAAACATGATGCGGTCGCGGAAGCGGTCATACCAGGGCTCGCTCCCCGGACGCGGTGTGTCGCGCTCGATGATCAGTCCCGCGGCAAGCAGCGCGCGGCGCGCCTCGTCGGTGGCACCGAACCGTCGCAGCACTTCATTCCAGGCGTCGGGCGCGTAACCAATGCGGAATCGTTCGCAGATCGCCTCGTCCAGCCCGCGGCCGCGCAGGTAGGCGCGCGCTTTCTCATTGCCCTGCAGGCATTCCTGGTAGTAGCCCGCGACACGCGCGAGCATCTCGCTGAGCTCTTCCTGGCCCCGCGCTGGTGGAGCGCTGCCGCCTTCATGCGGCACTTCCAGTCCGAGCCGCCCGGCGAGCGCTTCGACGGCTTCCGGAAACGGCAGCTGCTCGTACTGCATCAGGAAGCCGAGCGCCGTGCCGTGCGCGCCGCAGCCAAAGCAGTGATAGAACTGCTTGTCCGGGCTCACCCAGAACGAAGGGGTCTTCTCGTCGTGAAACGGGCAGCAGGCCTTGTACTCACGCCCCGCCTTCTTCAGCGGCACGCGGCTGCCGATGGTCTCGACGATATCCGCGCGTGCGATCAGCTCGTCAATGAAGCCCTGGGGAATGCGGCCGGCCATGAGACCAGTCTAACCGAGGGCGCCGCGCCCGAAGCGCCCCGGGGCGGCTACGCGCTGAGCCGCGCCTTGATGCGGGCGCCGACGGCACCCATGTCGGCACGGCCCACGGCCCTGGCCTTGATCGCCGCCATCACCTTGCCCATGTCCTTGATCGAGGCCGCGCCGGTCGCGGCGATGACCTCGCCGATCATGGCATCGAGCTCGGCGGCGGACAGTTGCGCGGGCAGGTAGGCGGCCAGCAGCTGCATCTCGGCCGTTTCCTTCGCAACCAGATCGGTGCGGCCGCCCGCCTCGAACTGCGCGATCGACTCACGGCGCTGCTTGATCATCTTGTCGATGACGCCCAGGACCTGCGCATCATCGAGCTCGATGCGCTCGTCCACTTCGCG
>DATFUG010000208.1:0-5311 GCA_035261025.1 Steroidobacteraceae bacterium
GTCGAGCTGGCGCGAGAGGATTCCGGGATGGGCGCAAAACTCGCGCCACGATTCCTTGATCTGCCCGAAGATCTCGGTCTCGCCCACCAGGCGGCTCTCGAGGCCGCAGGCGAAGCGCAGCAGGAAGGCATAGGCTTCAGCGCCCATGTAGCCCTGCGCCCTCGCCGCTTCGGGCAGCCGTTCGGCCAACACCGCCCGCGCCTCGCGCCCCGCGGCGACGATCACGGTGCGCTGGCAGGTGGCAATTACCCAGGCCTGTCCATGCCCACCCGCCGCAGCTAGTTCGGCGGCGGTCAGCGGGAAGGTCGCACCATCGAAATGCAGGACCTGGAGTTCAGCCAGTTTCATAGCCCGAAGGCTAGCTTTGGGCCACGCAGGCAGTGTCACGGGGGCGTCACGCGGGGCCTAAGCCTTGCCGCCTGTGACCTAGATCACATAATGCCGGCGTTTGGCGACAGGCTGGTGCCGGAGATAGGCACAGCAAGCGCGCGCCCAAGTCAATCATTCGGAAGACATTTCACTGTACGCTTCAAAAACGCGTACCCGCAACTGTACCCGCGCCTGCGCGGACCGTCGCAAACTGCACGGCAAATGTGCAGGTGCTGTTAAACAAGAGCGGCTCGCCGCCTATCCTGCATGCATGCAAGGCTGCAACTTCGAACCGACGTTCTATACGCCGGCAGCGTGCGATGCTACTTTGACGCGTTCTGCCAATACACGCGCACCCCTACCAACGACACGGCAGAACAGAGTTGTAACGCACTGAACTTGTCATCACTGCGATAACCTTCCTTTGGTGCTAAGAGGAGATACGATGACTTCTGCCCACGTGCCACCGAACTATTCGCAATGAGTAGCCGCGTTCTATCGGAGCGGGTAAACGTCCCGGTTACAGAGCCTTTCGGATAGAGCCGGCCGAGATCGTCAAACCATCTATCCGTAGCGACATATGCCACTTCGACCTGCAGTGTCGCGCCTGGATTCAAGACCTCCAGCGGCACCTTCAATGGAACGTCAATGCACTTTGAGTCAATTGCGATCGGCTGAGCCGTCAGCAGCGACGTCTTGGAGAAGAACAACAGTATAAAAAACTCCTTCATTGGTTCTTGACCCTTTGCTATTGCTTAAAGCACTTCGGGCATTTCTGGCCTGCCAGATACTTTTGCTTTGCCAACTTCAGTACATCGCGTGACCATGTCAGGCAATTGCTGAGACCCATGTATTGATAGAGTGAATCAGGTCCAGCAAGTACGCAGTAGGTCGGCGCACCAATCTCGTTCGCAGCGGCAAGCACATATTTATCGAACTCATTGTCGTTACAGACAGTTGAGCAACCCGCGTTGTCAGGACTCTCGTCATTGCGTACAACACTTGAGCTCAGAATCTTGTTTCCGGAGGGTTGAAGGCTCAGTGTGTTGCCGCTAACACTCAGGTAGTCATGCCGGAACACCTGCCACGGCGCGCCCGTGTACTTAATCGGCGGCTTGCTGGGACCGCCCAGTGTACGGCTGCATAACTTGACCCACAGTCCAAGAGGATCGCTCTGATCAATTGGCGAATCGTTTACATACGCATACGTGTTCAATCCACCCCTAAGTCCTACGGGATCACTCTCCGTGTAGCGCCCGACCTGCGGATCGTAATCTCTTGCGTAGTTGTAGTTGATCGAGGTCTCTGAATCGAACATCTGCCCTGGGAACCGTTGGTTGTACTTGAACGTGCCCAAGGATTGCGGGTTCTCATTGGGTGCACTCGTCCCAAATGGGTCGGTATCCCACCGCCACGCAATCTTGTTGTCACTCGGCCTGGTGACCATGCGGGGCGCGTTGAGTTGGTCGGCGTGCACGTAGTAAACGATGGCTGGCGTTCCCGGCCGGATTGTTGCCACAGGCGTATCTTCTAGCCAAATGGTCTCCTGAACCAAGGCGCCAGTGCTGCCGTACTCGCCCAGCAGGTGGCCGGATTCATCGTACACGTACAGAACGGTGCCTGCACTGCCGCCGCTCTTTTTGATGCGCTGACCAAGCGCGTTGTAAACATAAGTCGTTGTGGAGGATCCCACTTTCGCAGTCTTCATCCGTCCACTGTTGTAGTAAGTGTTGGTGATTGTGCCGAACGTCAACGCGTTGCCAGCGTTGTCATACGTGTATTTAGTTCGACTTCTGGGCCGCCTAACAGCTGCGTTTGATTGTCTACGACGACTTCTCGTTAGCCGGCATGAGGCTTGAGCGAGGGCTGACATGCCCGTTGATGGTAGCGCGGCATCATGAGTTGCGCATCTTTTGCTTTTCGGCTCGCGCTTTCAGCGCTTCACCCAAAGGGAGACGTCGCGCGACGCGAAGCGGCGCACGACGGAGCGGCTTTCGGTTCGCGGCGCTTGAATCTAAGCGGTGGCGCAGCGCGCGCCGGGGCGCTGGAATGGCAATCTAATGTTCGGCAGCAGATGCTCGATCGTGCCCAGAAGGCGTGAGATCGGATGACGCTCAGCGGCAGCGCGGAGATCTTGCGCCGTCACATGCAGATAGATCTGGGTGCTGGTGATCTGCCGATGCCCCAGCAAATCTCGGATCGTCACAAGGTTGATGCCGGCGCGCACGAGATGAGAGGCGAAGGCGTGGCGGAGCCGGTGGGGACTGAGCGGTTTGGCGAGACGCGCGCGACGACCGATCGTGCGCACGCGCTCGTAGATCGTGCCGCGCGCCATGGCCTTGCCGGTGCGCGAGCGGAAGAACGGCGCGGCGGGCAACTGGGGGCCGCGAACCTGCACGTACTCGCGAAGGCGGAGTGCGAGCTCCTCGCTGAAAGGCACAGTGCGCTCATCGCCCCCTTTGCCCCGCACCGTGAGGGTGAGGGCGCGCAGATCCATCCGGCCTTCGCACAATCCTGCGCACTCGCTCACGCGAATGCCGGTGCCGTAGAGCAGCCCGACCAGTGCGCGATCGCGCACGCCGGTCACGGTCGTGGCGCGGGGCGTGGCCAGCACTCGCCCGACCTCCTCCCCATTGAGCACCACGGGGAGCTTGCGCGGGGCGGCCTTGATCGTTGGGAACCCGATGAGCGGGTTCTCGCGCGGCTCGAGGTGCCCCATGGTGACGATCGCGCGGTAGAAGCTGCGCAAAATGGTGAGCGTGCGGTTCACGGCTGAGTCGCCGTTGTCGCGCTCGAGACGCAGGTGCTCGAGGTACTGCAGAACCACCCGAGCGCTGACTCGATCGGGCGTCGTGCCCGGTGTCTGCGCTTCAATCCAGGCCCGAAACTGCACGAGCGTTGCCTCGTAGGCGGCGATGCTCAAGGGACTCAAGCCTCGGGCCACGCAGTGCGTGCGCAGGTAAAGGGCCATCCAGTAGGACCACATCATTGTTATTCTCCCAGCTTGAGCGTTCGCACGGCCGCCTCGGCGCGCCCCGGCAGGGCATGCAGATACACGCCGGTCTCGTGTGGACTTCGGTGTCCCATGAGTGAGGCGATCACCGCCAGATCCACGCCTCGATCCATCAGGTGCGTGGCGAAGGTGTGCCTCAGGGTTCGGGCCGTGACGGTAGACTCCAGTCCGGCGCGGGCGACCGCGGCACGCACGCACTCGCACACATCGAGAGAGCGAATGCGCCGGCCCCGATGCGCCGTCCGAAACAGCGCGCCACGCTTACCTTGATCCAGCAAATAGCCGAGCAGCGCGCTGTAGACCCCGTCCGGGATCGGCAACACACGCGGGCGATCGCCCTTCGTCTGGCGCACGGTGAGCTCCTGGCGCTCGCGCACCACATCGCCCACATCGAGGGCGCAAAGCTCCGCCGTGCGCAGGCCGCAGCCGTAGAGCAGCAGGATGATCAGCCGGTTGCGCCGTTCCACGGCCGATCGGCGCGGACTTGTATGCACCAGCCGTTCGGCCTGCTCTAGCGTCAGGAAGTTCGGCGCACGCCGCTTCACGCTCTCGTGCAGGTTCAGACCATCGAGCACGTTGCGCTCACTCCGACCGCTCCGCCAGGCGTACTCGAGCAGACCGCGCAGATGGCTCGCATTCTTCGCCAGCGAGGCGTCGGAGCGCCCGGCCTCCCGCTCGAGCTCGAACCAGTGCAAATAGTCCTCCAGCGCGAGCTTCCAGAGCGCCACGCCGGGCCGACGGCTGGAGAAACCCTCGACCGTTCGCTTAAGGGTGCAGCGCACATCGACGACCGTGCGCGGCACCTTACGCCCGACCTCCAGTAGGTAGGTCAGGTACCCTTCGATCAGCGGGTCGAGCGTACTCATGCGGCCAGGGCCTCCGTGTGCAGGAAATCGTTGATCGGGTGGCGCGCGATCGCCGCGCGACGCGCCGGATCGGCGATGTGCGCGTAGCGCACGGTGGTGGCGATCCCCTGGTGCCCGAGGATCCGCTGCACCTCGGCCAGATGGACGCCGGCCTCCAGTAAATCGGAGGCGCAGCTGTGCCGAAACTGATGCACACTGACCAGAGGAACGCCGGCGCGCCGGGCAAAGGCGTGAATGGCGTTGCTGATGGCGTGCGCGGTCAGCCGCTCGCCCCGTCGGCTCACGAGCAGAGCACGCTCGCCAATGCGCCCCGTGCGCTCGAGCACGTTGTGCCGGGCCGGCGCGTAAGCCTCGAGGCAACGATAGATCAGATCAGGGACCGGCACGCACCGCTCGCGTCCCGTCTTGCGACCATCAATGCGTAACGTCGCCTCGGCCCGATCGAAGGCCTCAAGATCGAGACGTTCGAGCTCACCGCGGCGAAGACCCGCACCGTAGAGGAGCGCCAGGACGGTGACCCAAAGGGTGCGACTGAACGCGCCCTGAGTGCACGCCGCCTGCTGCCAGAGTGCTTCCACGTGCGAGCGATCGATCCGGCGCGGCAGTCGGTTGTACGGCGTAACCTTCGGGCCCTTCATCCAGCGCAGGGGGTTCTGCCGCCAGTACCCCTCGCGCACCAGGTAGTCGCCAAATCCGCGCATCGTCGAGAGCGTCCCGTACACGGTCGTCTTCGCCCGAAAGTGCGAACTGTGCTCGAGGTAGCGCGTGAGCAGGTCGGCATCGATCGCCTCGATCGCTGGCCGCGGCCGGCGGCTCTTCATCCAGCCACCCCACCGCGCTAGCCGCGCCGCCGTGTTCGCCACCGTCGCCGCGCACGTCCCGCGGCCCCGGTACTCCTCCATGTAGGCATCCACCAATCGGTCCCATCTCCTCATCGCTGGCCTCCAAACGGAAAAGGACGGGGGCAATCACGCCGACCCGTCCCTAACGTTATAGAACTCAACAATATGACTCCCGATATGACGCTCTCGGGAGCCGGAAATGGCCCTGAACCGAACTAAAT
>DATFUG010000209.1:0-2202 GCA_035261025.1 Steroidobacteraceae bacterium
CCGATCCGACGGTTCGCGCCGTCGCGCTCCTGGCGGCCGGCCGTGCCTTCAGTGCCGGTGGCGACCTGAAGGAAATGCAGTCCACGAAGCGTGTCGACTCCGAGGTGCGCCGACAGCTGGAGGAGGAATATGCGCCGGGCATCTACGCCATCGCCGGCATGTCGAAGCCGGTGATTGCCGCCGTCGAAGGCCTCGTGGCCGGAATCGGCTGCGCCTACGTGCTGGCCAGCGACCTGGTCGTGATGGCCGACGATGCCTATTTCACCCTACCGTTCCAGAACATCGCGCTGGTGCCCGACGGCGGCATCACCTGGATGCTCGAGCGTCAGATCGGCGCCCGTCGCGCCTTCCAGCTCGCGGTCGAATGCGAGCGCGTGCCGGCGGCGCGCTGCCTGGAACTGGGCCTGGTGAATCGCGTGGTCCCCAAGGGGACCGCCAGTGAAGTCGCATCGCAATGGGCGCTGCAGCTCGCACAGCGTGCACCGCTGGCGATCATGCATACCAAGCGCCTGCTGCACCAGGCGGCCACGGTAGATTTCGCCCAAGGGCTGCACAATGAGGTGCTGGCGCAGGAGCAATGCATCGGCAGCGCGGATTTCCGGGAGGGCATCAGCGCGTTCCTGGAGAAGCGCCCCGCCCGGTTCAGCGGTGGATAGGCTCCCGTGAGTTCGATGACCACCGGCCAGGTGATGGCCGACTCGCTCGTCGTTCATGGCGTCGATACCGTGTTCGGGATTCCCGGCGCGCACCTGTACGATTTCAATGACGCCCTGGCACAGCGCAAGGAGCAGTTGCGCTTCATCACCACGCGCCATGAGCAGGGCGCGGCCTATATGGCCTTCGGATACGCCAAGTCCACCGGCAAGGTCGGTGTCTATACCGTGGTCCCGGGCCCGGGATTGCTGAACTCCGGCGCCGCGCTGTGTACCGCCTACGGCGCTACGGCGCCCGTGCTGTGCATCACGGGTAACATCCAGTCGCACCTGATCGGGCGGGGGCGCGGCCAGCTGCACGAGTTGCCCGATCAGCTGGCGCTGCTGCGGGGACTGACCAAGTGGTCCGAACGCATCAATCACCCGACCGAAGCGGGCACGGTCATGGCCGAGGCCTTCCGACAGCTGCGCAGCGGGCGCGTGCGCCCGGTGGCGGTCGAGGCGCCGTGGGACGTATTCGGCATGCGCGCCGAGGTCACGCCGGTCGCGCCTCTGGCGCCACTGGCACCGCCGGTGCCGGACCCCGCGGCGATCGCCGCCGCGGCGGCGCTCATCGGCGGGGCGCGGCGAGCGCTCATCATGGTGGGTGCCGGCGCCCTGGATGCCGGCGAAGCGGTGCTCGAACTGGCGCAGCTCATCCAGGCGCCCGTCACCGCGCATCGGAGCGGCAAGGGCATCGTCAGCGAGGAATCCCCTTACGGCATGTCGCTGGTGGCGGCCTGGGACTACTGGAAAAATTGCGACCTGCTGATCGGCATCGGCAGCCGGCTGGAGCTGCAATACCTGCGCTGGCGGTGGTTCCCGAAGGAACTGAAGGTCATCCGCATCGATATCGATCCCACCGAAATGGTGCGGCTCCGGCCCGACGTGGGCGTCATCACCGATGCAGCGCTCGGGGTCCGGGCCCTGCTCAGCGCGCTCAAGCCCCAGCTCGCCCGCCGCAAATCAATGGAGGCGGAGTTCCGATCGGTCAAGGAACGCGCGCGAGCCGCCATGCAGACCGTGGCACCCCAACTGGCCTACCTCAACGTGATCCGCGAGGTATTGCCGCGCGACGGGTTCTTCTGCGAGGAGATCTCACAGGTGGGCTTCACGGCGCGCTTCGGCTTTCCGGTGTACCAGCCGCGCCAATACGTCACCTGCGGCTACCAGGACAATCTCGGCTATGGCTTCAACACGGCGCTCGGCGTCAAGCTCGCGCATCCGGAGAAAGCCGTGGTGGCGGTCAGCGGCGATGGCGGCTTCATGTACGGCGTGCAGGAACTGGCGACCGCGGTGCAATACGGCATCAATGTCGTGACCATCGTGTTCAACAATTCCGCCTACGGCAACGTCTGGCGCGATCAGCAGGAGCGCTACGGCGGAAGACTCCTGGGCGCGGAGCTGCGCAATCCCGACTTCGTGAAACTGGCGGAGAGTTTCGGAGCCGTCGCGATGCGCGCGGCGAATCCGGAGCAGCTCAAGTCCGCACTCGGGCGAGCTCTGTCCG
>DATFUG010000210.1:0-2797 GCA_035261025.1 Steroidobacteraceae bacterium
CGCATTCTTCGCGGATCGGATGGCGGCATCCCTGGGCTGGCCCGCAGGCAATCCCTTCCAGAGTCTCGTGGCCGTCGCGAACCTGTCCGTCGGTGTTTTGGGGATCCTCTGCTACTGGATACGGGGGAGCTTCTGGGTTGCTACAGTGATCGGGTTCTCTATTTGGTGGCTGGGCGCTGGTGCAGTTCACATCAAGGATATAGTGGTCTCAGCGAACTACGCGCCGAACAACGCCGGGGCCACACCTTACATGGACATTCTCGTGCCGATAGCCCTCATGGCCTTGCTGACTTACTACAAACGTGCAGGTAGGGATGAGTGAAATCGCATCAAGCGCCAGGGGGCGCGGCCTCCGGTCATTCCCGAGAGCGTTCCGGTGACTGCCTTATGACGTGATGGGTAGCATTAGCCATACGTATGTCGCCATGACGCGCGCAAAGAGATTCTTGTTCGGAACATGGGCGCGTCGACGGACAGGACCAACTGCGCGGGCGGGCGACCCCAACGTGCGCGCTCGGCGGAGCCATTCCAGCTTCCTAGACGGGGGGCCGGTCGACTCTCAGGACGGCAACGCGTATATCGCTCAGCGGTGGCCTGACGACGACTGAGAGCGGCGCCGGTAATCGGCGGGCTTTAGCGCAGAGACGCAATCCCTGTCGTTCCCAGTGTCGAGTGTGGGTAGCGATGTGGGTACAGAACGCTGGCAGGAAAGTTTCTTTCTGTCTTATCATCTTAGCTAGAGTCGCAGCGGACACCCTCTCCGCCAAGACCCATCCCGGGAAGTCCCATTTCGTCCTAGGACCGCCGCTTTCCCTCTATGAAGGCCGAGTGGAGGTCTTGATAAACGCCCGGGAGTTCGAGAACTTGAAATCACAATTTGTGATTTTCAAGCTGTCGGTTGGCAATACCGTCCGGCAAAGCGATTTCCGGAGCCGGTGCCGCGGCTCCGTGCGGCGCGCCTTCTGTTCCTCTAACGGCCCGTACCACCGGTGTCCTGTCCGGGAATTTCCAAGATTTGGTCGCGCATCCATCGTTGCGCGGGATCGTGATGCGTACGCTCGTGCCACATTATGTGCGGCTCGATAGGCACCCGCACTGGAAGCCGTACCACGGACAGCTGATGCTGGACGCAAAGCAAGCGAGCCACGTTGTCGCTTGTCACAAGCAGCAGATCGCTATTTGCGAGAAGGGTCGGCACGGCTAAAAAGTGCGGCGTCGCATAGACCACCTCTCCTGTAACTCCCGCTTTCTCCAATAGCCGGTCCGCTGGTCCCTCGAAACGGTCAGACCGCAATGTGATTGCGAGGCGAGACACTTTCTTGAATTGCCCTGCGGTTGCACGCCCGCGTGCGAGGGGGTGGCCTTTCCTGACCAGCCCGACCAGCGTTTGAGTGCTGAGTTTGCGCGAGTGGATCCCCGGGGCGGGAAGCTGGGGCATGCTCACGGCGATGTCCAAGGCCCCTGAGGCGAGTTGCGCCTGGAAATTGGAGTCGTCAAACCCGTGGACCAAAAAACGTATGCGCGAGGCCTCTTCACGCATGAGCTTGGCAAACAAGGGGGCGAGGAGGTACTCCCGTACATCGACGACGCCTATCCGGAACACGGCGGCGGAAGTGCGTGGATCGAAGCGCGTTTTGCCGATTACCAAAGTCAGCTGGTCAAGCATAGTGCGCACCGCCGATCCGAGCTCAGTCGCCCTTGCGGTGGGAATCATTTCGCGGCCCGCCCGCACGAACAATGGGTCACCGATCTCCTTTCGGAGTCTCGCGAGTGCGTGACTGGCGGCCGGCTGGGACAGGAACACCCGTTGCGCGGCGCGCGTCACATTGCGCTCCGCCATCATGGCGTCGAACACGCGAAGAAGGTTCAGATCGAAGCTCGATATATTCATATAGTGCATTCTGACTATCATGAGAATGCACTTCCATTATGCCAAGCCCAGAGTCATCCTGCTCGCCATGGTCATTGCAGCCGCAGACCGCAATACCGGAAAGATCGCCCTAAGGCAGGCGCACGGGGAGCGGCCGCCGCTGTCTCCCCAGTTCAAGCCTGGCCGGTTCAGCACGAAGAGGGGCGCGATCGAACTCAGGGACGTCGTTGTTTACGTCGACGGACGGGCGGAGAATGCGGGCACTCTCGAGTTCGCAGCGGCCCTGGCGTTCGAGCACGGGGCGCACCTCATCGGCGTGTTCATCCAGCCCGAGCTGGCACTCAGCCGAGCAGAGACGTTCGTCCGCGGCAAGGGGATTGAGGACGTGGTCGCCGCGCACCAAGGAAAGCTCGGTGGAATCGAGGCGGACCGCCGGGCCCTGTTCGAGAGCGTCGCCCGTCGTCACGGGATTCGGGCGGAGTGGAGACTTGTCCCTTCCGCAGATTCCGGCGAATCGGCTGTGCACGCGCGGTACGGCGACCTGGCGGTGGTGGCGCGCCAGGATCCTGGGGATCGGCAGGTCGGCCTCCCCGGCCTGGTGGAGTCTCTCGTCCTCACTTCCGGCCGGCCGACCATCGTGCTTCCGCCTCGATGCACGGCCACCCCCATCCGCCGCATCCTCGTGGGCTGGAACGCCGGGCGCGAAGCGACCCGGGCCGTGGCGGACGCTCTGCCGTTGCTTGTAAGGGCCGATACGGTCGAGGTCTTGGTTGTGGACCGCAACGGCCACTTTGCGGGCCACGGCGAGGAGCCGGGAGCGGACGTCGCGCGCCACTTAGCTCGTCACGGCGCCCAGGTGGAAGTGCGGCGGCTGTCGTCCTGCGGCGAGGACGTGGGTCGCCTTCTGCTGTCCCGTGCCGCCGCCTT
>DATFUG010000211.1:0-3267 GCA_035261025.1 Steroidobacteraceae bacterium
GTCCAAACGAGTTCGCGAGTTGGCCTTGGGTGTGCCGGGCCTGCTTGTCTGGCATTGGATCGAAGGGCACTATCTTCTGCGCCGGAGCGAGCCCAAGGCACGCTGATTACGGCAACTTCAATACGTCAAATTCGCGTCTTCAGCGGGAGGCCATCGCCGAACGGCCAGCGTCAGCCGAGGTGTCGTCAATGTCGCTGGTGGCCGGTGACTCGACCACGCCCGGCAAGCCAATGGCTTCGCGCAGCTCCGCCCGCCGCATCTGGTAATAACTTGAGCGGACAAAGCTGTAGAAATCGATGGACGCATCTTCGGCCTGTTTCAATTGTCCGAGCCGGTCCACTGCATCCAAGCCGGTGGTGGCGACGGTCACGGCGACTTGCGTTCCGATCAGCCAGCCAGTCGGGTTGCCGAGCATATCCGCGGTCGATCCGACCGCATCGCGCAGCGTCGACGGGCCCAAATAGGGTCGCACTACGTACGGCCCCTCGGCGACCCCCCAGACAAACAGAGTTTGGCCGAAATCGCCGCTCTCCTGGGGCAGACCCTCGCGGCTTGCGATATCGAAGAGCCCGCCGAGGCCAAAGATCGAATTCATGAGAAAGCGGGCACCCGTATGTGCAGCCACTTCGAAGCGAGCCTGCAGCACATTGTTTACGAAGATGCGCGGCTCCTTCAAATTCGAATTCAAATCATGCAAGCGGTCGTGCACCGGGCCCGGTATCGCCGCCTTTAAGACTTCGGAGACCGGTCGCAATATTTCCTGATTCGCTGCCATTACATGACGATTCATGTCCTCGTTGGGATCGTTGATCGGCAGCGATGCGTCTCTCGGCAGCCCCGCGCATGCACACAAGAGTAGCGGCAAGACCCATGCGATCGCCCATTTGACCCAAGCTTGAGCGCGACGCATGCCCTTTTTCATCCCTACTCGGGTCTCGGCACAAGGCGCGAGCGTCTTCACGAATGCGGGCTGCGCGCGCAGGCCTGCTGGCGCGCCGCGTTAATCAGATCAGGCCCTACGCTAGCAGTTGCACCTCGGGATGACTGTTACTTTTTTGCCTCACCGCCCATTTTTGCGACGATATGGTCTTGCAACGATAATGGTCCTTGATGGATCGGGCGCGTCTGCCGCTGGGTCGCCATGAGAGCCGGCTGGAAGATGACGGCGGCCGCCAGGGTCGTCAGGAGCGACAGGGCCATAAGCTTGCCCATGCTCGATGTGCCGGGGTGATGTGAGAGCCACAGGCTCCCGAATGCAATGGCCGTGGTGCAGGCGCTGAAGAAGATGGCTCGCGTCAGGCTTGATTGCAGGAAGTTCGTCTCGCCCGAGCGCCATGCAATGATGTAGTAGATCTTGAAGGCGACGCCAACGCCGAGGAGAAGCGGCAGCGCGATGATGTTGGCAAAATTCAACTGCAGGCCGATGAGCACGCAGATCTCGAGCGTAACGACGATGGCAACAAGCAGGGGCACCAACGTCAATGCAACGTCAATCCATCGCCGTAGCGCGATAAATAGGATCAGCGCAATCGCCACCACCGACAGGACGCCGGCCTGGAGAAATGCTTTGACCATGGTTGCAGCCGCCTCAATAATGAAAATCGGTTTTCCAGCGGCCTCGGGTTCGACACTGCGAACCGCTGTGACGAAGCGGCTCAAGGTTGCGTTGTCGTTGCCATCCCCCTTCGGCGCCACCTCGATCCTGGCCCGGCCGTCGGCAGACATCCAGGTCCTCTTCAGCACGGGCGGAAGAGTCTCGATGCTCACCTGTTCGGCGGCCAGGAGACGTCTCACTTGGCGCAGCATCGTCTCCAACGGCGCGACCAGAGCGTGCCGCGCTTCGTCCAGGGCGACCGGCGGCGCTTTCACCAATGCGGCCAGCAGACTTGCGAGGCGGCGCGCCTGCACGGCGGTAGGGCTGTCGCGTTCACGCGCCGCGTCAGACAGCTCATGGACCAGCTTTTCGATCGCTGCCTTGTTCTCGGCCGGCGTCGGTTCGGGATCAATCTGGTCGGGGTTGAGGGTATTCTGCAGAAAAAAGTTGGCGTCCTCGATGAGAGCGAGCTTGGCGTCCTGATCTTCGGGAACGAAGCTTTGCATCGTCACCACCCGGCCGACTTCCGGCAACTTGCGCAGCCTTTCGGCAATGGCCAAGGCCTGGGCAAGATTGCTTTTGAGAACTTCAATCGTGTTCGGGCTCGTATCAGGATCATTCATCAAGTCGAGCAATGTCGAAATCGATTCAGCATCTTGAGCCCGCAGATTGAGGGGATTGAAGTCGAAGCGCAAGCCTGCCAGCAGTGGCAAGCCAAGAATCGTGGCGGCCAGCGTCAGGCCGACGATCCAGTTGCGCTGCTTTTCCAGAAAACGGTCTAGAGGCGCCAGCGCGGCATAACCGATCGGCCTCTGCTCAGCGGACGGCTTGAGCACTGTGAGCAAGGCCGGAAGCAACGTTACCGTGGTCGCAAACGCGATGATGATACCGGTTCCGGCGATCAGCCCGAGCTCGGAAAGACCAAGATATGCGGTCGGCAGGAACGAGTAGAACGCGGTCGCGATCGAAGCGGCTGCGAGCAGAAGCGGTCCCGCCATCCCACGGGCCGTCGCCAAAAGTGCCTGATCGAGATCACCGCACGCATACCGCTCCGATCGATATCGGACGCTGAACTGGATGGCGAAATCAACGCCGAGACCAACGAAGAGCACAGCGAAGGCGACCGAGATCAGGTTCAGCGCTCCTACCAGCCACAGCCCGACAGCGGCTGTGAGAACCAGCCCGACAACCAGATTCACAAAGACGGCCAGGATGATACGTGCCTTCTTCAGCGCGAGCCACACTACGAAACCGACAAGAAGCAGCGTCACCGCGCTATTCAAGACCGCGCCGTCGGCGATGGTGGCAAATTCCTCGTCCGACAGGGCGACCGATCCGGTCAGGCGCACCTTCACTCCTTTTTCGGGCGTCAGCCCAAGCTTGGACGCCGCTTCGCGTATGACTGCCGTCGCCTTGCTTCCGGGCTGCAGATCGCCGAAATCCAGGACCGGCTGGATGTTCACGAAGTGACGAAGCTCCGAGGGCTCCGCCGCCCGTCCTGTGATCAGCGTGCGCCAAGAGAAGGCAGGGACCTTTCCGTTCCCCTGGAGTTCCAGGGCATCAGAGATTGCAGCGAGCGCCGGCTTCAGATCGTCCAGCTTCGCTTTCCCCAGGCGCACACCCTCGAGCGACTGCGACAACGTGCGAAAAACGCCACGCAGCGTCGGATCTGC
>DATFUG010000212.1:0-9410 GCA_035261025.1 Steroidobacteraceae bacterium
CCGCCGCAACTCCAAACTTGTATCTAAGTTTCACAGCGTGAATGGCCTGGGGCATGACGCTCGCGTTGAGCGGCCGGCTGACGCGCATTCAACCGCGCGCCCGAACGTAGGGGGTCGCGGGCCGCTCGAACGCGTCATTAATCATCACTTGGCGCTCGGGGTGGCGGATGGTATTCCTGTCGCCATCACTATCTGCAGAGCCTCTGACTTGGAAAAACCCCCCCTAATTAGCGCGTCCTACAGATTCCTCGTGAACGTGGCTATCCGTTCAGCGGTGTCGGGAAGCGCTGCGCTCTTCAGCCGAGCCTCAATCATAACCTCTGTCATGCGGCCCATCATCGGCACCATCGCGCCCATGGTGGCGTCCATGATTTTCTGCATATCTTCGTGCGTCGGTTGATGCGGTGGTGTGGCTTCTTGCGCACGCAACGGAGTGGCCAGAATAACCGTCGCCAGAACGCACAGAATGATTAGGTTTCGCATGGTTGTCCTTCCGTGACGAGGTATCCTGATCGCTAACGGGCGAAGTACGAACAGGGCTTAGGTTGCCGCCGCCGTTGCGGGCTGGACGGTTGGTCGTCGTGCGAGCTTGAAGCCCTCATAGACGGCGATGGCGTAGAAGAGCAGATCCATTGGACTGAAAGTCGCCTGCAGCAATTCGAGGGCCAGGGCGGGATTGGTCAGCGCACGTTCGACGATCGTCGTGACTGGCATGCTCTGCTCTGCGGCAAGAAATCCGCAGGCGGACAGGAGATTTCCGAGCAGGCAGCCGAACAGCGCGAAGGCGGCGCCGATCAGGCTGTAGCTCATCGCGCTGCCCTTGCCGGCAGCGCGCACGGTCCAGCCAACCAGGAACCCGACGCCTATCGCCATGAAGCCGATTTGATACTTGGTGCTGACCGTGATCACGGCCCAAATCACTGCACCGACAATCGCAGCGGCCAGGCCGGCCACGACCGCGACCGTCAAGTTCGGCATGACGTCTGCAGGCGGTGCCGTTGCGACTGGATCGTTGTTATCCGACATGTTGTTCTCCCTCTTACAAAGAGTCGTCGAGTGACGTAAGTCGAGCCGGTAGGGGGTGTGACTGTTGTTGTGCCGTGCGCCCGGTGACGCTACTGCCCTGAGGTTATACCCCACCAAGCGGCGCTTGGCACTAGCCTGTGCCGAAGGTGGGTGGTAGCCGGGGCGCCTGAGGAGGGAGCGGGATTGAGGTTGGCGTGCAGGTGCGTTGGAGCAAAGTCGTTGACTCCCCAACTCTGCTGAACGAGGATCAGTTTCAGCGTCCGCACGAGGCTTGCAATGCATTGCGGCGGACCAGAAGCCCGCGAGGAGCATCCACTTGGGTCGCAGTTCCGAGGCGAACGTGGAGAGAAGCGTGGTGAGATTCCTTTTTTCGATGCTGTGCTGTCTGTCGCTTATCGGCACGGCGCCGGCTGCGCCACCACTGGAAGTCTATGGTGGGCTTCCGGGCGTCGAACTGCTCAGCCTGTCTCCTTCCGGCGAGAAGTATGCGCTGGTCGCTGTCGTGGGCGAGACGCGCAAACTGGTCGTATTGAGCTATGACGGGAAGGTTCTGTCGGCAGCCAGCGCAGGCGCTGCCAAGGTCAGGGGCATCGGATGGGCGGGGGAAGATCATTTGTTGGTCGTCGTCAATTCAACGTTCAAGGCGCCGTTGGTGTTCCGCCAGGATTACGAGCTGTCGACCGTCATTAACGTCGATCTGGTCAAACGCAAGGCGACAGCGATCTTTGATCACCAGCAGTCGATTGCGAGTGCCGTCTTTGGCTTCTACGGAATCGCCCAGGTCAATGCACACCTGTATGGCTATTTTGGTGGCATCAGCTATGAGCGCACGGGCACCGGGGACTATATCTACACACACGGGTATTCGGACCTGTACCGCGTGGATCTGGACACCGCGGAAACCACCCGTGAGGCGCTGGGTGATGAGACTGGACGGCACTGGGTGGTGGCGCCTGACGGTACCGTGCTGGCGCACTCCGAGTATGTCGAGCAGAACGGCAAGTGGCGCCTGTTCGCGGGACCCAGCCACGGCAAAGCGTTGCTGGAACGGGCCGACCCGCAAGGCGACGTCGGCATTGTCGGGCTGGGACGGAGCCGTGGAACTGTTCTGGTGGCGGACGATGCGGGCGACAGAGACATGATGGAGGAAGTATCCGCCGCAGACGGCAGGACGGAAGAGTTGTTTGGGGATCAGACCGTGCAGGAGTGTCTCTACGATCACGACTCAAAGCAGCTGATCGGTGCGTTGACGCAGGAGGAGCCCAGGGCGTTTTTCTTCGACCCACCGCTGTTGGCACGATTCAAGGGTGCACGTAAGGCCTTTCCGGGCCTCAATGTAGAACTGGTCTCCTACAGCCGGCACCTGGACCGGCTGATCGTCAAGACGGCCGGTGGCACAGATTCCGGAACCTACTGGCTGGTGGACATCGCGTCAGGCAAGGCCGACCCCATCGCGCGACCTTATCCGCTGATCAAGGACGCCGATGTGGGTGAGACGCGGCGCATTCGCTACACGGCGAGTGACGGGTTACCGATCGAAGGGATTCTGACATTGCCACCCGGCCTTGAGGCCAAGAGCCTCCCGTTGGTGGTGATGCCGCACGGCGGTCCGATCGGCGAAAAAGATGAAATAGGGTTTGACTGGTGGGCACAGGCCTATGCATCGCGCGGCTATGCCGTCCTGCAGCCGAACTTCCGCGGCTCCTCCGGATACGGCCGTGGTTTCCGCCAGGCGGGGTATGGGCAATGGGGTCGAAAGATGCAAACCGATCTGTCGGATGGAATAGAGGCGCTGACCGGGGAAGGAACCGTTGATCCAAAGCGCGTCTGCATCGTCGGAGCGAGCTACGGCGGCTATGCGGCACTTGCCGGGGTCACGCTGCAAAAGGGCGTCTATCGCTGTGCGGTGTCCGTGGCCGGGCCGGCAGATTTTCCGAAGTTCTTCGGCTGGCAAACGGAGCGGCACGGTTACAAAAGCGACGCCACGCGCTACTGGCGTGCCGTCCTGGGCGCGGATAAAGGAGGCGATGCCGTCATGGCGAGCCTTTCACCGGCTCTTGCCGCGGCGCAAGCTGATGCACCGATCCTGCTGATTCACGGCAAGGACGATACCGTCGTGCCGATTGAACAGAGTGATTCCATGGCCGCGGCGCTCAAGCGTGCCGGAAAGCCTTACGAGTACCTGATCATGAAGGGCGAGGATCACTATCTGTCGCGCGAGGACACGCGGATCGCGATGCTGAAGGCCGCGGTGGCGTTCGTGCAGAAGTACAACCCGGCGGAAAAGCCGTAGGGCAGGAAGAGGCAAGGCAGGATGGGGTGGTTGAAGGGGTGAGGAGTGGGGGATGCGCCGGCACAACTGAGGGACACGGGGTCACCGCGTATCGAGTGTTAGCATCGCCCTTTGCGCCGCGCGCAGAGGCATTTCCGGGAGAAGTGACGTGAAGACTATCGGTATCGGTTGCCTGTTGTGTCTGGGCCTGTCGCAGGCCATGGCGGAGGACCCGAAATGGCTCCTCGACGCACGCGCCAAGGAGGGAGAGTTGATCGCGCCGCACGTCGTGACGAGCGACGACAAGCAGATCAGCTTTGAGGTGCCCATTGCGCTGTCGGGGAAACTGGAGGCGGACGAGAAGGCGTATACCGCCAACTTCACACTGGGGCCCCAGGCGGGTGCCAGCTGCGAAATTCTGAAAGACGCCTTTGATGTCGCCGCCATGATCCGGGAAACCGCGCAGGTGACTTTTTCGAACATCATCGAGCCGAGTCAGGGAAAAATCGAGTATCGGGGGGTAGAAAACATCGATGCAGGGGTTGCCGGTGGGACGCCGTTTCTGAGCGCCTCCTGGCTGTATCGCGTGAATGACGGGAAGGGGGCCAAGCTCGGTGCGCTCCGTCAGTATGCCGCGAGCCAAGCGGGTCGCAACGTCTACTGCGCGCTCAACGACCTGGGCTACACCAAGACTTTTGACAAGATCGCGCAGTCCCTTATCCAGTCCCTTAGGACCAGGAGCGATGAAGAGGCGCCGTACTACAGTGAGGTCAGTGTGGCGTCGATGAGCAACAGGCGGATCGGATATGACTCGCTTGAGCTGCGCCGCGACAAGGATGGCGATACAAAAGCCGTAGAGACGAACGTGCTGCTGATCGCGATCACGCCCGACACGATGAGAGCCCAGGACGCGATCGACGTGGATTGGATCAGGCCCGATGGAACGATGATCAACGGCAAACATGTGATCGGCAGTAACGGGGAAGTTGAGATGGATCTGGCGCTCAAGCGAGGGGAAGGCGAAAGCTGGCTCGTCGAGGGCCGTTTCAAGGGCAAGGACGTGAAGGAGACCATCCCCAGCGGTTCGCCGAGCACCTGGCTCTCGCAGACGAACATGGTGCGCGCGCTCCTGGCCAAGCCTGAGCCGGTGGGCGCCCAAGACTCGGCGACGATCTGGCTCGCCTCTGACCCCGGGCAGTTTACGGAAGAAACGGTCAAAGTCATGGCCGCGGTCAATGCAGACACCTTTAGCGTGCGCCATACCGCGGGCAATGAGATCGTGGACCTGGTGGTCGATCGGGCGACGGGTCAGGCCAGGCAGGGCACCATGCAATTGGGCCCTGAAACGCTCAAGGTCGATCGTATTTATGTACAGGGATCGCCCTAAGTCTGTCGCGACGGGTCCGTGGCTGCCTCGTGCGGCCCTCGTAGCGGCGTGGATGGTCGGCGGGGTTCTGGTTGCGCCTGACTGCGGCGCGCAGAGCCTGTTTGAAATCCCGACGACCTCATCAGTCGCAGTGGCGATCGCCGATGATCAGCCTCTGGCCATCGCCCTGCAGGTCCGCGACCCGGCGGCCCTCGCACGCGTGCTGGGCGTCGAGCCGCCGGCGGCGGGAAACAATCTGCTGCCCTTTGTGATGAACGGCTACCCCGCCATTCAAGGATCTGCATCGCGCAGCTGGCTTGAATCGACCTTTGTCATCGATTTTCGCGAGCCGGGCATGAAGGCAGTCAGCGCCGAATTGGCGAAGTCTCAGGGTGCGTCGCCGCCGGCGACGCTTTCACCTGCGGCGATCGTGGCATTTGTTTCGGCGACGATGAAGGGAACCCAGGACCGTGGCTTTGACATTGCCTCTGAAGTGGCGGCTCGCCGGGAAGGAGATTGCACCGAGTATGCCGTGCTCACGGCGGCGTTGGCACGCGGCGCTGGCATTCCGGCCAGGGTGGTGCTGGGGCTTGCGCTGGTTCGCCGCGACTCCGGTTATATGGCCTATGGGCATGCCTGGGCTGAACTGCTGATCGCAGGCCGATGGATTGTCGCGGACTCAGCGCTCGCCAGAATGAAGGATCCGGTCCGGTACCTGCCCTTTGGCGTCATTGAAAACGAGGGGATGGGATTCGAACTCGACGTGGCGCGCCTGACTCCCGTGTGGGTGCAGGGTGTCCAGGTGTTGGGTAAGCCACCAGCGAAGACTCAACCGTGAAGGCGTTCTTTCATGGGATGGTGGTGGGTGCGTTCGTGCTGGGCGGGACAGGGGCGCTGGCCTGGAACGCGGAAGGCCATCAGACCGTGGGGGCCATTGCCGATGCGCTCCTGGCCGGAACACACGCGGGCAAGGAGGTCAAGAAGATTCTCGGGGGTAACGAAACCCTGCAGCTCGCTGCGCTCTGGGCAGACTGCGCCAAGGGCGTCGTGAGAAATAAGAAAACCGGGGTGTTTCACTACGTCGTCAGCTCAGGATTCAAGGTCTGCGCACCGTTCGAGTCGACGGCCGGACAAAAGGCAATGGTGAACTTTGTGAAACGCAACTGGGACGCCTGCCAACCGGCTGCGGATGAGGAGATTTGTCACAAGCAATATCACTACGCCGATGTGGCGATTGAGCGCGATGGCTATGCCAGAACCGAGACGGGGACGAGCGATCACGATGTGGTGAGCGCCATCAAGGCGGCGATTGCGGTGGTCAAGGGCGACACCGCGCCGGCGCCGTTTGATTTCGCCAGCAGGAAGGAGGCGCTGCGGGTATTGGCTCACTACGTAGGTGACGTGCACCAGCCGCTTCATGTGGGAGCAATCTACCTCAGCGCGGCAGGCCAGGAAGTGGATCCGGATTCAGGGATGTTCGATCGGGCGACGAAGACTCGCGGTGGGAATCTGATCAAGGATGGCACCAGCGCATTGCACCACGAGTGGGATGAGATACCGACGACCTTGCAGGTGGCCTCGTTCCTGTCGCACGGCGTCACGGCGGGGAGACTGGTGCCGGTGACTTCTGGGTCCGTGGACACCTGGGCGGCACAGTGGGCGAGCGATACGGTGATGGCCTGTCACACGGCGTTTCAGGGCTTGACCTTTGGGGCGGAAATTGATCCGGGGAAAAGGAAGGCGCACTGGCCGGTGAGCGAACCGAGCGACTACGCGGCGCTGCGGGCGACGCTGCAAAAGAAACAACTGACCAAGGCGGGTGCGAGATTGGCTCAGCTGCTTCAGGCAGTATGGCCATGAGTTGGGCTCGGGGGCGCGTTTGGATCCTGTGAGTTGCTGGCGCGGCGGGAGATTGTGCAGTCGATCCACCGCTTCGAGCCGCGCCCCGGTCTGTGCTGCACTGATCTGCACACCAAGGGATATGCCGGACGCCTTGACCGACAAAAGCCAAGGAGCCAGCGGACTGCACCCTAAAGCAGGACAATGACTTATCGCGCGGACGTCGCGCCGCGCTCCCTAACTACCTTGTTTAACGCGGACTGGCTGGCGAGCGCCAACAGCCGCTGGTCGGTCGATAGGATCTGTTGCTACCGGTGAGCAGATCGAACAGCTAGCTTGTCTTGGCTTCCTTGTTTTGCTCGATCCAGACCAGCGCCGCCTCCACGTCGGACAAGTCGCCCGCGCTAAAGCCGGGAATCCTGCCGCCGGCCGCGGCGGCCTTCAGGCGATCGAGTTCCGCGTTCGCCTGGGTGTGGACCCAGCCGAGGCCCCGGCGAACCTTCGCGGTGAATTTCTGCTGCTTCTCTTCGGTCATGATCGTCCTCATTTGTCGTATTGCATGGGCCGCGCCGCTGCAATGGCTTTAAGGAGAGGCAGGGCGGATCGCCACATCAGCGGTCCGCCCTGAATCGCTCAATGAGCATGCCTCGTGTTCTGAGCGTCGAGGTCATCGACGGAGTGCGCAGACTAACGGAAGCGACCCCATCTGCAATCAAGCGGAAAGCAGCGTACGTCGAACGCCACGCTTAAGCAACCCCGGGGAACGACGAGCCACTTTGGCGAATGAGTGGCGGGAGGACTACTGGAGAGGGAGAGGAGTACAGTTGCACTGAACCGGGAGGGATTCCCATGGTGTCCGATCGCTTTGCTAAACATCCACGGAGGGCTGATTACCGGTCGCTCCAGCATCATGCCCGGCGAAGCGAAGGCCAGGGATTTCTCTTCCGGCTTCGACTTTGCACTGCTCCAGTCTGACATCAGTAATGTCGCCAACTGAACGTCCCAGGTAACCGTGAAACACATCCTTTATTGCGCTGATGGCACCTGGAACGGCCCGGGAGAGATGGGGGCTACGGCGGATGCGTCGGACATTGACGGGAGCGTCAGCCGCGAAGCAGACCTCGGCACGGTCACCAACGTGGTGAAGCTGTTCAGCAACCTGGCTGGATCCGTGACGCCGGCGACGGCGGCGTTGCCCAATGAGCAGGAGAAGGAATTGCCTGATGGCGCCGGGAGCCTGGCGCAAGTCGCCAAGTACATGCACGGGGTGGGAGACTCGCCCAATCTGGTCATCAAGGCCCTGGGCGGTGCGTTCGGGTACGGCGTGATAGCGCGCGTGGTGCGCGGCTACACCTACCTCTCGCGCCAGTATGCGCCCGGGGATGCGATCCACATCGTCGGGTTTTCGCGCGGCGCGTACACGGCGCGAGCGCTCGCCGGAATGATCTGCGCCGTGGGGCTGCTGGACACGACGCGCTACGATCCTGCGGACAAATTTTCCGCCTATGTCCGTGGCTATGGCGCCTGGCTCAAGGCCCGCGGTGTCGTGATTGGCGGCGGCGGCCGGATCGCACGCTGGCTCACGGGGCTGCTCCGCGGCGCCGAGTTGTTCGCCTCCCGATTCCTGTTCAGGCGCGGCGACTTCATTACGAACATCCCCGTGCAGGCGGTGGCGGTGTGGGACACGGTGGGTTCGATGGGCCTGCCGCTCTATATCCAGGATCAGCGCCGTGATGCCTTCAGCTTTGTGGATACGAAGCTCAGCTCCCGGGTTTCGCGGGGCTTCCATGCGATGGCGCTCGATGAGCGGCGCCGGGATTTTCCGGTGACGCGGTGGAATGAGCGAGACGGCATCGAGCAGGTGTGGTTTGCCGGGTGCCATTCCGACGTGGGCGGCGGGTACCCGGCCACCGAGAGCGGCCTGTCGGATCTGGCGCTTGACTGGATGATGGCTAAACTGGCGGGATTGGGGGTGCGGTTCGCGGCGCCGCTGGCGTACACGCCGGATCTGACGCACTACACACAGGATTTTCACCGGCCCTGGGAAACGCCGCCGTTCAACATCGACCCGCAGCCGCGCGTGCCCCTTACGAACGATGCGTACTCGAAGACGCTGCAGGCGCGGTGGAACGCCTGCATGCCCTATCAGCAATGCTGGCCCGCGGGGTTCGGGGGGTGTCGATTGGTCTGAGAGGCTCGCGCCGCCCGCGCGATCGCAACGCTGTCCGGGACCGGCTAACTCAACTCGACCGAGACGCTGGGCGGTATGCCCAGCTTGATCTGCAGGGTCACCGACTTGAGCGTCGATTCGACGTGCGCATGAACATTTTTGGCCATGATCAGTGCCTTCAGCAATGACGCCAGGAGCTTGTCGTCACTCTTGTCGTTCATCATGGCGGTCAGGCGCGGGACGTCAATGCTATTGATGTCGCCGACCAGCGAGGTGTGCACTTCGGGCAGCAGTCCCATGCCGACCGTCATGGTGCCCACCCTGAAACCGAGCGCCTCCAGTTGCCTGGTCGCGTTCCTGTAGTCGGTGAGAAACTGCATGACCTTGTCGCCTGCGAGGTCAAGCATCCCCTTGCCACCGCCGGATGCAGTCGTCATCAGATCCTTGAGTCCCATAGGTCTCTCCTTGCCGCCAGACTGTCGGTATCAGCCGTTTTTCAGCGCCTCAAGCTCCGTGGTGCGCCAGCCGCTGCGCAGCCCCCAGAAATAAAACACCAATGCCGTGGCCGCCGTGCTGAGCTGGTCCCAGCCGTAGCGGAGATAGTCGTGGCCACCAAATTCCCGGCTGCCCGCCCAGGACAGGCAGGTGATGACAATCAGGTAGGCAATCAGCCACCACGCGGCCCTCAAGTGCCGGTGGAACGCCGGCCAGCCGATGCGGTTCTGATAATACAGATA
>DATFUG010000213.1:0-3305 GCA_035261025.1 Steroidobacteraceae bacterium
CGAGCACTGGTCGCTCCAGGCTTCCGGCAGCTACACCGACTCGCATCTGACCTCGAGCCCCTATGCCGCATTCCAGGCGAATGTCGGCGAGCGTCTGCCCTTCGTGCCGTACTTCAGCTGGAGCTGGAACCTGCGCTACGAACATCCACTGGGAGCGAACCTGCGCGGCTACGCGCAGATAGACATGGCGCACAAGGGCGATATGTGGAACGACCTGCACGTCGCCGGTTCCAACGGGTTCCCGCGGCTGCTGCAGCCGGATTACAGCATCACGAACCTGCGCTTCGGATTGAATCCCGTGGGAGGCCGCTGGCTCGCCGAGCTCTACGTCACCAACGTCGAGGACAAGAATGCCATCGTCTACTCCAACACCTTTAACTTCGATCAGCGCCAGTCGACCAACGAGCCACGCGTCATCGGCCTGCGACTGAATTACCGCTTCGGCAAGGAAACCAATTCGGAATAGCGCAGCTGACCGTGTCGATTGACCTCAGAATGCCGGCCCACGTTGCGCTGATCGCATCGCTGGTGATAGCGATGATCGCCGGGGCCGGGGAGCCGCCGGCGGACCTGGTGTTGCTGCACGGCAAGATCCACACCCAGGACGCCAGGCGGAGCGTCGTGCAGGCCCTGGCGCTCCGCGGCAACACGATTGTCGCTGCGGGCACGGATCAGGCGGTGAGCGCCCTGAAGGGGCCGAAGACGCAGACGATCGATCTGGCCGGCCGTACCGTGCTGCCCGGCATCATCGATGCGCACACCCATCCGGCAGAGAGTGCGCAGGATGCGGGCAAGTGCAGCCTCGAGGACAAGTCGCTGACACCCGCGGAAATCAAGGCCAGAGTGGCCGTGTGTCTTAAGGACAATCCCGGCGATCCGCACGCGTGGTTCGAGGTCATCCAGGCCGTCACGGCCGGACTCACGCTCTCGCGCCATGATCTGGACGCGATGCTGCGCGACCGGCCGATGATACTGAGTGGGTCGGACGGTCATACGGCCTGGGTCAATTCGGCCGCACTGAAGGCCGCTCACATCAGCGCGGCCACCAGGGACCCGTTTGCCGGCAGAATCGAGCGAGATGCGGCCGGCAACCCCACGGGCACGCTGCGGGATGCGGCGATCAATATGGCCTGGGCGGCAAAGCCGGTGGCGCGACTTGACCAGGCGGCGGCGCTGCTGGACAAGGCCTTCACCGCGATGCGCGCGACGGGCATCACCTCGGTGCAGGACGCCGACGTGGGTGATCGATACATGCAGATCTACAAGCGGCTCTACGACACGCATCGGCTGAACATGCGTGTGCGGGGCTCTTTTACTCTGAAGGATCTCACTGAGCCTGCGAAGACGTTGATCGACCGTGCCATCAGGTTCCGCACCAAATGGGCGGTCGATCCGGAGTTTCTCCGCGCCGATGCCGTCAAGATCTTCGCGGACGGTGTGATCGAATACCCTTCGCAGACGGCGGCCCTGATTGAGCCGTACCTCGACGCCCAAGGGCATCCGACCACGAACCGCGGCCCTTCGTATTACACGCAGGACAACCTGAATCGTATTGTCGGTGCGGCCGATGCCGCGGGATTTACCGTCCACATCCACGCGATCGGCGATCGGGCCGTGCGTGGCGCACTCGATGCGTTCGCCTACTCGCGGCAGCTCCATGGGCAGCTCGATAACCGCGACCAGATTGCCCATCTCGAACTCATCGAGCCGGAGGATTTCCCGCGCTTCAGGCAACTGGGGGTCATCGCCAATTTTCAGCTTCTGTGGGCGCAGCGCGACTCCTACATCCAGGAGACGCTGCAGTATCTCGGACCCCAGCGATCAAAATATCTCTACCCAGCAGGGTCACTCAAGCGCGCGGGCGCCCTGATCGCCGGGGGGAGCGATTGGAGCGTCAGCAGCTTCAATGCCTTTGAGGCAATGGAGCACGCCATCACGCGCTCGGAGGGGCGGGGCAAGGAGCCATTGCTGCCCGATGAGGCCATCGGACTCCAGTACGTCGTGGATGCCTATACGATCAACGCGGCGTTTGCGCTCAAGCAGGAGCGCACCACGGGGAGCCTCGAGCCGGGCAAGCGCGGTGATTTCATCGTGCTCGATCGGGACATCTTTGTGATCGACCCGTTCAACCTGCACGAAACGCGGGTGCTAGCGACCTACCTGGACGGGCGCGAGGTGTACTCCGGCGGCACGTTGAAATAAACGAGGGCTCAGGGCGCCACTGACTGCTTCTCGCGCTCGATCAGCGCATAGGCCGAGTGGTTGTGGATCGACTCGAAATTCTCGCTCTCGACCACGTAGGCGCCGATGCGCTTTTCAACGTCCAGGCCCAGTGCCACGTCGCGCACGATGTCCTCGACGAACTTCGGATTGTCGTAGGCGCGTTCGGTCACGTATTTCTCGTCGGGCCGCTTGAGGATCCCGTAGAGCTCGCAGGAGGCCGCGGCCTCGGCCAGGCTGATCAGTTCCTCGATCCACATGTGCTCGATGAGCCGCACCTTGATCGTCACGTGCGAGCGCTGGTTGTGCGCGCCGCGCTCCGAGATGCCCTTGGAGCAGGGGCACAGGCTCGTGACCGGGACCACGACCCGCACCCACATGGTGGTTTCGCCGCGGCAGCACTCGCCGATCAGCGTGGCCTGATAGTCCATCAGGCTCTCGACGCCCGAAACGGGAGCGTGCTTGTTCACGAAGTACGGAAAGGACATCTCGATGTGGCCGGCGTCGGCGTTGAGCCGGGTGGTCATTTCGACCAGCATGGCCGAGAAGGAGTCGACCGAGATCTCGCGCGCGTGGTGCAGCACCTCGACGAAGCGCGACATATGCGTGCCCTTGAAATCGTGCGGCAGGTTCACGTACATGTTGAAGCTCGCGATCGTGTGCTGCTCGCCGCCCGAGCGGTCCTTGACGCGCACCGGATGGCGGATGTCCTTGATGCCCACGCGGTCAATGGCGATGCGGCGCGTGTCGGCGCGGCTCTGCACGTCCTCGACGGCGAGCTTGCGGCGATCACGGTCGGCTACGGCGATATCCATGGCTACCTACCAAGGTCAGGACGTCCCGGAATGGGCCGTCGCAGCCATTCTGGTGGCGGCGCGGCTGGTATTCAAGCTGCGCGCCTGCGGCAGCCACCAGCGATCAATGGCGGCCACCACGGCGGCCGGGTCGAGCCCGGCGTCGGCCAGGCACTGCTCCCGGGAGCCGTGCTCGATGAAGCGGTCGGGCAGCCCCAAGTGCAGGCGTGGCCCGCCCAGGCCCGCGGCATCGAGCAATTCGGCCACCGCGCTGCCGGCGCCGCCGGCGAC
>DATFUG010000214.1:0-5813 GCA_035261025.1 Steroidobacteraceae bacterium
TACCTGGGCTTCATCGCCCAGCACCGCGTCGCGGCCATCGCCTCGCACTGGGAGTTCCTGCTGCAGCCGCTCCTGCTCGAGCGACCGGGAGCCGCCGCTCCGCTCCGTTACCGGCAGCTGGAGTACTACCGCATGCCGGTCCTGGCTTACCTCGCCTGTGACGATCCGCACCAGCTGACGCGCGCACAGTTCGTGCGGCTCGGTCTGGTCACAGGTCCGGGGAAGGAGGACGACCTGCCCTACTCGGCCGCGACGCTGCAGGACTTCGAGCGGGAACACTGCAACGACAGCTTCTGGGGCCGCAGCGGCGGGCACGCACGCGCCGACACCCGCATCATCGTCACCGAAGGGGCGATGATTTTCGTCGGCAGTCACAGCGACCACTTCTTCTCGGGCCCGGAGACGGGCCTGCTGTCGCAGTTCCGCGGGCAATACCTGTGGCTGTTCCTGATCGCACACTTCCACAAGGCGGCGTTGCTGTCGATGTCCGATGAGCTGGCGGTGGCCATGAACCGCCTGACCGTGGGCGTTCCGGACTCCGTCCGCGCCTTCAAGCGCACCATCCGGCAGATGATGGAAGTGTTCCTGCGCTTCACGCACCGCTACTGGTTTCACGAGGTGTCCAACCAGGTGGTGGCGCGCGACGTCTTCGCGCGCCTGCGCCGCCAGCTCGGCACCGCCGAACTCTACAGCGAGGTGCGCAACGAAGTGGTCGACATGAACAGCTATCTGGACTCCGACAGCTTCCGGCGCCAGGCGAACACGGTGCTGCGCCTCACCGTCGTCACGATCTTCGGCCTGATCGGCACCGTCGCCACCGGCGTGCTGGGCATGAACCTGCTCGATGAAACCGGAGCGCCGCTGAGCCGGCGGATCGTGATTTTTCTGTTCACGGTCGTGCTGACGCTGGGCGTGACCGTCTACACCATCACGCGCTCGAAGCGCCTCGCGGACTTCCTTGACGTACTCTCGGACGAACGCGTCAGCTGGGGAGAAAAATGGCGCAGCCTGCGCGTGGCGCTGCTCCCCTGGCGGCCTAACGGCCGATGAAATCGGCCTTGCCCAGATCCATGCCGTTGTGGCGCAGGATGGCGTACACCATCGTGTAGTGGAAATAGAAATTCGGCAGCGCGTAGGTGGTCAGATAGGCCAGGCCCTGGAACTCCATTTCGCGCGGACCTGCCTTGAATCGGACCTGTCGTTCCTCCGACCCGTCGATCTGCGCCGCGGCGAACGTGGCCACGTGGGCACGGGTCCTGGCGATGCGCGCCTGCAGTTCGGCCATGCTGGTCTCCGTGTCTTCGTAGCGGGGCGGCGGGCTGCCCGCCAGCAACGAGCAGGCGCCCTTGGCGTAGTCGCAGGCAATCTGCACCTGGCGCATCAGCGGAAACATGTCGGGCGCCAGGCGCGCTCCCAGCAGGACGGCCGGATCGATCTTGCGCGTCTCAGCCCAGCCGGCGGCCCGGGTGAGCAGGGCAGAAAGGTTCCCCAGCATCCGGTCGAACCCGGGCGCCGAGGCCTGGTACATGGAAATGCTCATTGAAACTCCTGAAGGCGGTCGTCCACAGACCCTAGAATAGCTCAATGGAGATCTTCAAATCCTTCCGCATCGAGGCCGCGCACCGCCTGCCCAACGTGCCCGCAGGGCACAAGTGCGCCCGGCTGCACGGCCATTCCTTTGTCATCGGCATCTACGTGGCGGGGCCGGTGGCGTCCGAGACCGGCTGGGTGCGCGATTTCGCCGACCTGGGCGTGGCGATGGCCGAGGTGCTCGAGGCCCTCGATCACCGTTACCTGAACGAGATCGCGGGACTCGAGAATCCCACCAGCGAGGTGCTGGCCATGTGGGTCTGGCGCAAGCTCCAGCCCCGGCTCGCCGGCCTGTCGCGCGTCCTCATTCATGAAACCTGCACCAGTGGCTGCGAATACCGCGGACCCTAAACTCGCGGCGCGCCGGCTGGCGCCGCTGAAGGGACTCGGTCCCTTCGTCCGGCCGCACCGCCGACTGATCGTGCTGGCGCTGCTCGCCCTCGGCGTGGCGGCGAGCGCTTCGCTCGTGCTTCCGGTCGCGGCGCGCCAGTTGATCGATCGCGGCTTCCATGCCGGCGTGTCCGCGCACATCAGCCGCTATTTCTTCGGCCTGCTGGCGGTCGTGGCGGTGATGGGCCTGGCGTCCGCAACCCGCTACTACCTGGTGACCTGGATCGGCGAGCGCGTCGTGGCCGATGTGCGCGACCGGGTATTCAGCCACGTGCTGGCGCTGTCGTCCGAATTCTTCGAGAAGGCCCGTACCGGGGAGCTGCTCTCGCGCCTCACGGGCGACACCACGCTGGTGCAGACCGTGGTCGGCTCATCGGCCTCCTTCGCCCTGCGCAGCATCGTCATGGCGATCGGCGCCTTCGTAATGATGGCCGTGACCAGTCCGAAGCTCACGGCGCTGGCGTCCTTAAGCGTGCCGGTGGTCCTGATCTCCATCATTGTCATGGGTCGGCGCGTGCGGGGCCTGTCGCGCGCCGCGCAGGATCGCATCGCCGAGACCTCGGCGCTCGCGAGCGAGGTCTTGAGCGCCATGCCCACCGTGCAGGCCTACACCCACGAGAACGTGGACCGGGAGCGCTTCGCGAGCGCGACCGAGCTGGCCTTCGCCACCGCAATCCGGCGCACCAAGGTGCGCGCGGCAATGACCGCGGCCGTGTTCATGTTGGTCGGCAGCTGCATCGTCCTCGTGCTCTGGGTCGGCGCCCAGGACCTACAGGGCGCGCGCATGAGCTCGGGCCAGCTGCTGCAATTCGTGCTCTACGCGGTGATCCTCGCCATGTCCGTGGGCGCCCTCACCGAACTGTGGGGCGAGGTCCAGCGCGCCGCCGGCGCCACCGAGCGGCTGATGGAGATCCTCGCCACGGAGCCGGTGATCCGCGCCCCGGGCGCGCCGGCGCCGCTGCCGCGGCCGGTGCAGGGACGGATCGAATTCGCCGACGTGACCTTCAGGTATCCGACGCGACCCGAGCACGCCGCGCTCCTGCAATTCCGGCTGGTGGTGGCGCCGGGCGAGGCCGTGGCGCTGGTGGGGCCATCGGGGGCCGGCAAGTCCACGGTGTTTCAGCTGCTGCTGCGCTTCTTCGATCCGAGCGCCGGGCGCGTCCTGCTCGACGGCGTGGACATCGCACACCTTGATCCAGCCGAACTGCGACACTGCATCGCCGTGGTCGCCCAGGATCCGGTGATCTTCGCCGGCACGATCGCCGACAACATCCGCTATGGCCGGCCGGCGGCCAGCGAAGCCGAGATGCGCTCCGCCGCGGTCGCGGCCGCGGCGGATGAATTTGTGCAGCGCCTGCCGCAGGGTTACGACACGGTGGTCGGCGAGCGCGGCATCACGCTGTCCGGCGGACAGCGCCAGCGCCTCGCCATTGCGCGCGCCATGCTGCGGGATGCGCCGGTGCTGCTGCTCGATGAGGCGACCAGCGCACTGGACGCCGAAAACGAGCGCCTGGTGCAGCGCGGACTGGCCAACCTCATGGCCGGCCGGGGAGGCCGCGCCCGCACCACCCTCGTGATCGCCCATCGGCTGGCGACGATCCAGCGACTGGGGCGGATCGTCGTCATGGACCAGGGCGGCATCGTCGCCCAGGGCGATCACGCGCAACTCATCCAGGGCGACGGTCTGTACGCCCGGCTCGCGGCCCTGCAGTTCCAGGGCCGCACTTGACAGCCATCCGCTGCGGCGTGGATTCTTAAGCTCATATGGCCAGCACGCTGTGGATTGGCACCCGCAAGGGCCTGTTCAGCCTGCGCCCCGACGCGCGCCGGCGCGCCTGGCGCCTCGCCGGGCCGCAGATGCTGGGCCACATCATTCACCATGTGGTGCAGGATCCGCGCGAACCGCGACGCCTGGTGCTGGCGGCCAAGACCGGGCACTTGGGTCCCACGGTCTATACCTCGATCGATCGCGGCCGCCACTGGCAGGAGGCCCTGACGCCACCGGCCTTCCGCAAGGTGGCGGAAGGCGAGAAGCCCCGCGCCGTCGAGCGCGTGTTCTGGCTCACGCCCGGGCACTCCGCCGAGCCGGGGGCCTGGTATGCCGGGAGCTCGCCGGCCGGGCTGTTTCGCTCCGAGGATCACGGCGCGCATTGGCAGCCGGTCGCGGGATTCAACGACCACCCCATGAACCCGAAATGGGCGGCCGGACTGCGCACGCCGGACGGCGAACTGCTGCATTCGGTGCGCGTCGATCCACGCGATGCGCGGCACCTGTACCTGGCGATCTCGATCGGCGGGGTGTTCGAATCCACCGACGGCGGCGCGGACTGGGCGCCGCTCAACGAAGGCGTCGCGGCGGATTTCCTGCCCGATCCGGACGCCCCCTACGGTCACGATCCGCACTGCGTCATCCTGCACCCGCAGCAGCCGGACCGGCTTTACCAGCAGAACCACTGCGGCAGCTACCGCCTCGACCGCCCGGCACGGCGCTGGGTCAGGATCGGCGAGCACATGCCGAAGAAAATCGGTGACATCGGCTTTCCCATCGTCGCGCATCCGCGCGACCCGGACACGGTGTGGGTGTTTCCCATGGATGGCTCGACGGTGTGGCCGCGCACAGCGATCGACGGCAAGCCCGCCGTGTACCGGAGCCGCAACGCGGGCCGGAGCTGGCAGCGCCTCGCCACGGGACTCCCGCGCGCGCAGGCCTGGTTCACGGTGTTGCGCCAGGCGATGTGCGCCGATGAGGCGCCGCGGCTCGGCCTGTATTTCGGCACCACGCAAGGCGAGGTCTGGGCCAGCACGGACGAAGGGGAATCCTGGCGCTGCGTCGCGCGTCACCTGCCTGAGATCTACTCCCTGAACCACGCCTCCTGATCTTAAGGCGGCGATCATGATCACAGTCCGAGTGCCATCGCCGTTACGCTCCTATACCGCCGGCGCGGCCCAGGTGAACGCGAGCGGCCGCACCGTCGCCGAGCTGCTCGGCGATCTCGAGCGCAAACATCCCGGGATGCGCTTCCGGATGATCGACGAGCAGGAGCGGATCCGGCCGCACATCCGCATCTTCATCAATCAGCGAGAAGTGCGGACCCTGAACGAGGACCTCCATGCCACAGATGAAGTCCATTTAATCTGCGCCCTGAGCGGCGGATGAGCCTCAGCGACAGCGAACGCGAGCGCTACAGCCGGCATCTGCTGCTGCCGGAGATCGGCGCCGCGGGCCAGGAGAAACTCAAGCGCGCCAGGGTGCTGGTCGTCGGTGCCGGGGGACTCGGATCGCCGGCCAGCCTGTACCTCGCCGCCGCCGGCGTCGGTACGCTGGGCATCGTCGATCACGATCGGGTCGACCTGTCCAATCTGCAGCGCCAGCTGCTCTTTGCCACCAGCGATGTCGGCGCCGGCAAGGCAGTGACGGCGCAGGCGCGGCTGCGCGCGCTGAATCCGGACATCTCGGTCGTCGCCCACGAGCTGGAGCTGCGCGGCGACAATGCGCTCGAGCTCCTGCGCCCCTACGACCTCGTGGTGGACGGAAGCGACCGGTTGGCCACGCGCTATCTGGTGAACGACGCCTGCGTGCTGCTCGGCAAGCCGCTGGTCTCCGCGGCGATCCATCGCTTCGAGGGCCAGGCGATGAGCTACGTACCCGGCCGCGGCCCCTGTTACCGTTGCCTGTTCCCGGAGTCGGCCGAAGGAGCGGTGCCCAACTGCGCCGAGGCCGGTGTCCTCGGGGTGCTGCCTGGCATGCTGGGCGCACTGCAGGCGACCGAAGCGATCAAGCTGGTGCTGGGTCTCGGCGAGGCCCTGATCGGGCGCTTGCTGACCTACGACGC
>DATFUG010000215.1:0-4401 GCA_035261025.1 Steroidobacteraceae bacterium
CTTCTCACCATTGATGGCGACGAGGCGCCCGCGCACCATGGGCAGCATGCGCTCCGGTTGCGCGCCCGCGGCAAGCAGCGCATTGCGGAAATCCTCCTTCTGAGCGGTGGGGATGTTCACAAAGAAGTAGTTCGGCGCGCCCTGCGGCAGGCTGGCGCGCCAGTCGTTGACCAGATCGCGACGCAGGATCGCCAGCACCAGCAGCAGCATGACGCCGAGCCCGAACGCCACGATCTGCGCGACCGCCGCGGCCCGCCGGCGCGACAGATTGGCGAGCCCGTGGCGCAGCGGCAGGCTGGCGCTACCGCGCACGCGGCCTGCAAGCGCCACCAGCAGGGCGCCGCTGAGCGCCAGGCACAGCAACGCCGCCGCCAGCGCGGCGACGAACCAGAGACTGAAGCGCCACTCGCCGAGGGTGCCGTAGATGACTCCGGCGATCGCGGCGGCCGCGGGCGCCAGCGACAGCCACAGGCGCGCGGGCGGCGGCCCGGCGTCACGGCGCAGCACCCGCAATGCCGGCACGCGCGTGAGCTGCAACAGCGTGGGCAAGGCGAATCCGGCCAGCATGGCGATGGCCACGACGAGTCCGGCGAGTACCGGCCAGGCGCTGGCCGGAGGCAGGTCCGTGCGCAGCAGCCCTGCGAGTGCGCGCAACAGCCAGCTTTGCGTCAGCCAGCCGGCGGCTGAGCCCAGGATCGTAGCCAGCACGCTCAGCATCAGCATCTGCACGAGGGTGACGCCCAGCACGAAGCGGCGCGCGGCGCCGAGGGTCTTCATCAACGCCACCACGTCCAGGTGGCGTGCCACGTAGCCGCGCGCGCTCATGGCCACCGCCACGGCGCACAGCAGCAGCGCCACCAGGCTGGCCAGGGACAGGAAGCGGCTCGCGCGCTGCGCCGCGTCGCCAATCTGCGGGCTGGCGTCGGCGACGCGCGCCAGGCGCTCCGCGGGACGCGCGTGCGCCGTGAACCACTCGTCGTAGCGGCCCAGGGCTCTTGCGGAGCCCGCCAGCAGCAGGACGTACTGCATGCGGCTCGCCGGCTGCACCAGCTGCGTGGCCGCAAGATCGGCATCGTTGAGCAGCAGTGCCGGTGCGAACTCCACGAAGGCCGAACCCTGGTCGGGGCGCGCGATCAGGATCCGCTCGATACGCAGCGCGCGCGCCCCGACCGTGAGCGTGTCGCCGGGGACGGCCCCGAGCGCCGCCGCGAGCCGCGAATCCGGCCAGCAATAGCCCGCCGCGGGGATCTCGTGCGTCACCTCCCCGACGGCAAAGGCCTGCGCAGCGGTCTTCAGGCGACCACGCAGCGGGTAGCCGGCACTGACCGCGCGCACATTGGCGAGCTGGCTGGCATCGCCCCTGAAGACGACCGAGATCAGCGTCGTTAGGCGCGCGCTCTGAAGCCCCAGGGTGCGCGCTTCCGCCCCCAACTCCGGTGAAAGCGGCTCGGGGGTCTCCACGCGCGCGTCGGCGGCGAGCACCTCGCTGGCCTGCGCCTGCACGGCGCGCCCGATGCGATCGACGAGAAAACCCACTCCGGTGAGCGCCGCCACGGCCACCGAAAGTGACACCAGCAGCACTGCCAGTTCCCCGGAGCGCCACTCGCGCCGCAGCAGGCGCACTGCCATCCACAGCACGGCCATGCGCTACACCAGCGCTCCGGCGTCCATCGTCAGTACGCGGGAGCAGCGTGCCGCCAGTGAGGTGTCGTGCGTGACCAGCACCAGCGTGGTCTGCGCCGCGGCGTTGAGCTCGAAGAACAGATCGATGATGCGTGCGCCCGTCACGGTATCGAGGTTGCCGGTGGGCTCATCGGCGAACAGCACCGCCGGATCGCCGATCGAGGCACGCGCCATCGCCACCCGCTGCTGCTCACCCCCGGAGAGCTGCCGCGGGTAATGATCGACACGCGCGCCGAGCCCGACGCGTCCCAGCATTTCCAGCGCGGGCGGCCGCGCGTCGCGCCGGCCCTGCAGCTCCAGCGGCAACATCACGTTTTCCAGCGCCGTGAGCGAGGGCACGAGGTGGAAGGACTGAAACACAAAGCCCACGCGCGCCGCCCGCAAGCGTGCGCGCCCGTCCTCATCGAGCGTCGTCAAGTCCTCACCGGCGAGCCACACTCGTCCGGACGTGGGCAGATCCAGTCCGGCAAACAGGGCCAGGAGCGTCGACTTGCCGGCGCCCGAGGGCCCGATGATCGCGACGCTCTCACGCGCGTGGATCTCGCAGGACACGTCGCGAACAATGGTCAGAGGTCCCTCAGGGCTGCTAACCTGCCGGCTCGCTCGCTCGGCCCGGAGAACTATGTCGCGCGTCATCGGTATCCTGTCCTTTCTGTGGCTCTTGCTGCCGCTCGGAACGGCGCGGGCCGCCGCCCCGCCGGCGCCGGTGATTCTCGTTTTCGGGGATAGCATCAGCGCCGGTTACGGCATTGCCCCGGAATCGGGTTGGGTGAATCTGCTGTCGAGCCGGCTGCGTCAGGAAGGTTACGGATTCCGGGTCGTGAACGCCAGCGTCAGCGGCGAAACGAGCACCGGTGGACTCGCCCGGTTGCCGCGCGCGCTCGCGGCCCATCATCCGCGCATCGTGATCATCGAACTTGGGGGCAACGACGGCCTGCGGGGACTGCCGCTGGACAATACCCGCGCCAACCTCGATGCCATGATCGGCCTGGCGGCTCACCACGGCCGATCGGTCCTGCTCCTCGGCCTGCGCATGCCACCCAACTATGGCGAACGGTACACCCAGGGATTCGCCGACAACTACGCGGTCCTGGCCCACGCCCACCGCGTCCCGCTCGTGCCCTTCCTGCTCGAAGGTGTCGCGGACCAGCCGGCCCTGATGCAGGGCGACAGATTGCATCCCAACGCGCGCGGACAGCCGATTCTGCTGGATAATGTCTGGCCTGTGCTCAAGCCCTTGCTGCGCGTGCAGCCACACTGAAGCGTCGACCGACGGGTTGGCGGGAGTCTAGGGGTATGGACAGATTCTGGATCAAGCAGTACCCGCCGGTTACGCCCGCCGAAATCGATCCCAGCGAATATTCGTCGCTGAAGGCGCTGATCGACGGCAGCTGTGAGCAGTTTGCCACTCATACCGCCTTCATCCAGATGGAACAGCACCTCAGTTACGAGGAGCTCGACCAACTCTCCAATCGTTTCGCTGCCTGGCTGCAGCGCAATGGCCTGAAGAAGGGCGATCGCGTCGCGATCATGCTGCCGAACATCCTGCAGTACCCCGTGGTCATGTTCGGCGTGCTGCGCGCCGGCATGACCGTCGTCAACACCAACCCACTGTATACCGCTCCCGAGCTCGAACATCAGTTGCGCGACTCCGGAGCCGCCGCCCTGGTGGTGCTCGAGAATTTTGCCTACATTGCCGAGCAGGCGTTGCCGGCCACTTCGGTGCGCCACGTCGTGGTCACCGGCGTCGGGGACCTGCTGAGTTTCCCGAAGGGCGCGCTGGTCAATTTTGTCCTGCGGTACGTGCAACGCAAGGTACCGGCATGGAACCTGCCGGCCGCGCACTCACTCGCCGAGCTACTGAAGAGCTGTCCAGACCAGCCCGAGCCGGTTGAGGTCAGTCACGATGACATCGCCTACCTGCAATACACTGGAGGCACCACCGGAGTCGCCAAGGGCGCGATGCTCACGCACGGCAATATGGTGGCGAACATCCTGCAGGCCCGCGCCTGGTTCCGGCAGGTCAAGATCGGCGAAATCACCTATGTGTGCGCGCTGCCGCTGTACCACATCTTTTCTCTTACGGCGAACTGCCTGCTTTTCACCTCAGTCGGCGGCACCGGCCACCTGATTGCCAACCCGCGGGACTTCCCCGGCTTTGTGAAGGAATTGCGCAAGCACCCGCCGATGTTCTTCATGGGGGTCAATACCCTGTTCAATGCGCTGCTGAACACGCCCGGCTTCAGCGAACTGGATTTTTCCCACTTCGTGGCTACAGTCGGCGGCGGCATGGCGGTGCAGCGGGCGGTCGCGGAGCGCTGGAAGAAGACGACCGGGTGCGAGATCTCCCAGGGCTGGGGCCTGACCGAGGCTTCCCCCGCCGTCTGCGTCAACCCGCTGGTGGGCGTGAGTTTCAGCGGCTCCGTCGGGCTCCCCCTGCCGTCGACGGAGGTCACCATCCGCGACGATGATGGCAAGGAACTCGGAATCAACAGCGTGGGCGAGATCTGTCTGCGCGGCCCCCAGGTAATGCGTGGCTACTGGCAGCGTCCAGACGAGACCGCCAAGGTCATGCTTCCGGACGGATGGCTGCGCACCGGCGACATCGGCCGCATGGATGAGCGCGGATATGTATTCATCGAGGATCGCAAGAAGGACATGATCATCGTCTCCGGCTTCAAGGTCTTCCCCAACGAAGTCGAGGACGTCGTCGCACGC
>DATFUG010000216.1:0-2790 GCA_035261025.1 Steroidobacteraceae bacterium
CATCGTCGAAGAGTAGCCATGGTGTGCCCGTCTGCTCGAGGGTAAAACTGTAGGGAGCGAACACATCGTTCTTGTAACTAAAGTGATGGAGATTCTTCGGAACTTCCGTAAAATCTGGAAAGCGGATAGCGGCCGCATCGGTGACCGAATCGTTGGACGTGATTCCGAACAGCACGACAGCGCGGTCGGCGTAAGTTCGTATAGTTCCACTAAGTGGCACCCGCTGACGCCAAGTGAATTGCAGCTCCCGGTAGGCGCCAAGACGGTCGCGTCCGTCAAGAACTTTGATATTTGACGCACTGTCGCCCAGTCGGCCTGCGAAGGCCCAATTCAGATCCTGGCTGCGTACCTCATAACGGCCAGAGTTCTCATCGACCGTGGCGATAATGCCTGCTGCACCTTCAATGAATGGATGCGCGGCATAACAAGGCAGTGCGCAGAGTGTCAGAGCAGTCATGAGCCGTATGCGTGGCTGCCATAAGGAGAGAGCGGCGCTCCGCCACGCGACGGCTCGACGGGGCACGTTGCCTCTACGGTTGATGATCATTGTATGTGCCTCCGTAACCCACCGAATTGAGGGCGCCGTAAACCGGCGTTGAAACTTGACCGGAGTCTCGGCCTGAACTGCATCGAAGTCTAACCAAATCACCATGCAGCCCGCGGCGCCGATCCGGGCTCCGAATCAGTCGATGAGTCCGCCGAAACAGAGGTCGCCCAACGCGTACGCGCACTGAAACCAGAAGACGATGTCGGCGAATGCGATCTCATTTCAGCCGACTTCTTGTTGGAGGTTTGGTTTCAGAGCGCCGATGATCTTTAAGTCGACATAGTTGATCGCAGTTGCCGCAAACATCAGGCCGCAAATCAGCCAGCGAAAGTGGCCGATCGACCTCTTAATGCCGGTCAATGAGCGAAATCGAGAGCGCCGTGACCAACGCGTTGCCTATCTTTGGCCGAAAGTCGATCAGCACCCCATCGCCATGCGAAATGGCATCGAAGGAGCGAACCACGCCTTTCAGCTTGCCGCCGGCCGCCGCGTAGATATCGAAGTTCTTGAGCGCGGTCGCCCCATTGGCGAGCACGTCGAACTCTCGCTCGCCGGCCTTGTCGGCCGCGGGTTCCGCGAAATGCAGGGTAACCCGGTAGCGTCCGCTCGGCACCGGCACGTGATACGAGAATGCACCTTCCCTGAAACTGTCGTAAAGCCCGGCATCCTCGCCGAGCACCGTAACCCGCTCTGACATCGGCGTATCAGGAGCGTTGATGCCGCGGCCGTTGCCTCCCCTGAAATAAGTGTCCGAGCCGTAGCGCTCCCCCGCTTTCGATACATACCCGGACATATCGCCGGCCTTGATGCGCACTTCGTCGAGCGACCCGGAGTATGTCCACCGAATCGCATCGGACAGGGTCGTCCCGGCGATAACCGCAGTCGCGAGCAATACATTGGTCCCGGGATGCAGGCGCACCGCATGCCACAAACACACCCCGCCCTCGCAGGGCACCAGACCTTGGTCCTCGTCATTCAAACGCAGCCGAACCCGCGCAGCATTGCTATACGCCTTCACATCGACGACACCATACGACCGATCGACATAGCGCCGACCGACCAGGTGCAGCGTCGGCCGGCTGCTCCAATTGGCGCGGTAGAAATAGAATGCGTCCTTGCGGGTCAGCCGATCATAGCTGACGAGCCCCTTATCGTTGATGTCCGTAAGATCGCCCTCGCGGCGCGAGTCGCTGGAAAAATCGAACATGTTCCAGATGTATACGGCCCAGAGATACCCGCGGCCGCGCAAGGCGCTCCAGGATGCTTCGTGGTACCAATTCTGGAATTCCTCTGGATGCGGCCGGCCATGCGGGTTGATCGGCCCGCCGGCCGGGTCATCGGTGTGTTGGGAGAGCGCCGCACCCGCCCCGAATTCGGAGACCGCGATCGGCAGGGCAGGATGACGCGCATGCGCCTGATCCAACATCGCGCCGAAATTGTCGAATTGTCCGGTGTACCACCCAAAATAACGATTGTAGCCGACCGTATCGGCGATTCCGACGATGGCGTCGCGCGATACGTCGCCGCCGGCCGCCGCGGCCGCGTGTGACGCGAAGCCCAATTCGCAGCAGTCGGCGAAGGTCGTGAATCGTCCCGGATCTTCCTGCTTGGCGAGCGCCTGCAGGGACCTCAGCAGCTCCGCGGGTCTGCTCGGACCCTTGAGTTGGATGGCGGTGAGATCGATCTCGTTGGCCATCGACCAGACCGCGATCGAGGGATGGTTGTAATTTTGACGGATGAGTTCGATGAACTGCTGCCGCGCATTTGCGGCGAGCGCGTCGTTCGCGGGCGAGCCGTCGAATGACACTTTATTCACCAAGGGAATTTCGGCCCAGACCACGATCCCCAACGAGTCCGCCAGTTCGTACGAGTACTGATCGTGCTGGTAGTGAGCGAGTCGAACGGCGTTGCCGCCCATGTCTTGCAACAAATCGAAATCCTGCGCCTGATCGGCGTGCGAAATCGCCCAACCTTTGAGCGGACGGTCCTGATGCATGGACGCACCCTTCAGGAAGAGACGTTCCCGATTGAGAGAGAATCCTTTTCGGGAATCGAAATCGATGGAGCGCAGGCCGAGCGGCTGCGCCAATTGATCGAGAAGTACACCCTGGGTCGTTCGGATCGTGATGACGAGCTTGTAGAGGTACGGATCTTTGGTCCCGCGCCACAGCCGCGGGTGTTGTACGTGCAGGGTGCACTCGATCCCGACGGGCTGCGCCGGCGATAGCGACACCTGGCTAGAC
>DATFUG010000217.1:0-3817 GCA_035261025.1 Steroidobacteraceae bacterium
CACCGTGGATGAGAGGCGCTTCACGTATTACAACCTCTCGCTAGGCTACAACTTCCTGCCTGGCGAGGTGTTCCTCGGTCGCAATCTCGCCATGACGAGCGGGTTTTACCTGGTGGGCGGCATCGGCAGCGTCAAGTTCGAAGGTGACCATAAATTCACCGTCAACTTTGGCGCCGGCTTCCGCGTCCTGCCCACGGACTGGCTGGCGATCCGTATCGAGGCACAGGATCTGGTCTTCAAGTCAGATTTCCTCGGTACTGATCGCCTCAGGAACAACCTGGAGGCAAGCCTCGGAGCGACCGTGTACTTCTGAACACGGAGCCTATGCATGAAATTCCTCAGTCGCTGTCTGTTCCTGCTGGCGGTAGCGGTCGCACCTGCCCTGCCCACCTCGATGGACCTGATTCGCGCCGGCGCACCGGCCCCGCAATTCCAGCTCAACTCGAACAGCGGCAAGCCCCTGAGCCTTGCCGATCTGAAGGGCCGAATCGTGCTGGTCAATTTCTGGGCGAGCTGGTGTGGACCGTGCCGCAAGGAAATGCCACTGCTCGAGCAGCTCAACCGGCAGTACCGCTCCAAGGGCGTCACGCTGGTGGGCGTCAATGTCGAGCCTGACTCGGCCGCGGCCACCGACTGGCTCAAGGCCACGCCTGTCTCTTTTCCGATACTGTTCGACGTTGACAGCAAGGTCAGTAAGCTTTATCAGGTGGAAGGGATGCCCAACACCGTGATCCTCGACCGCAAGGGCAACGTGCGCTACATCCACCGCGGCTACAGCGCCGGCGCGGAGAACGAGTACATGGACCAGATCCGCGCCCTGATCCGTGAATGACGCCCGCCCCATGACCCATCGCCCCGCCAAGACCGCCGCCGCGGCTCTGCTCGCCGCGGCCGGCGTCCTGGCGCTCACGGCCTGCAGCCCGATCCAACCCTGGGTCAAGCCCTACGAGCGTGAACACCTCGCCGATCCGATCATGTCCTTCAGCCGCGATCCGGTCTCGGCCACCTACCTCGATCACGTCTACGAGTCGCGCGAAGGCGCCCGTGGTGCCACCGGCACCGTGGGCGGCGGCTGCGGCTGCAATTGACGCGCTGATGCGCCGTAGCCGGAATTCCGCACGCCTGGTCGCCCTCGCGGGCCTGCTGCTCGGCTGCGCGCACGCCGGCGTGCTGCCGGACGATCGCTTCGATGTGCTCTACCATCATTACAACGGCGGCGGGATGAATATCCAGGGTCCCTCGATACTGGTGCGCAAGAAAATCGGTGATCATGTCTCGCTAGCCGGCAATTACTACGTCGATAACATCACGGGGCACATCGACTCCATATCGGGCGCCTCGGTCGACGCCGTGAGCGGCGCGAGCAGCTATCACGAGGAGCGCAAGCAGGAATCGCTCAGTATCGACGTGTTGCAGGGCAAGACCACCTATAGCGCGGGCTACATCACCGGCAATGAGAACGACTACTGGGCCCGGACCGCGTTCGCTTCAATCAGTGAGGATATGTTTGGCGACCTGACGACGATTTCCTTTGGCTTCACCCGCGGCTGGGACAAGGTGGGCAAGGTGGGCCAGACCGCCACCAGCCCGCTCGAGCGACGCAACTGGCAGCTGGGCCTCTCGCAGGTCCTCACACGCAATCTGCTGCTGGGCCTGAACTTCGAGACGTCTGAGAGCGAGGGTCTCCTCAATAATCCATACCGCATGGTCCGTTACCTCGATCCCCAGTCGCTAAATGGCCGCGGCTTTACACTGCAGCCCGAGCAATACCCGCACACGCGCACAGGCAATGCCGGCTCGGGGCAGCTGAAGTATTACCTGCCCTGGCACGCGGCCCTCGCCGGGAATTACCGCTACTACAGCGACACCTGGGGCATCGTCGGCCATACTTTTGAGCTCGGCTACACCCAGCCGTTGTTCGGCAGCTGGACACTCGACACGCACGCGCGTTATTACCGGCAGACTCACGCCGATTTCTACAGCGACCTGTTCCCTTATGCCTCAGCCCAGAATTTCATGGCGCGCGACCGGGAACTGGCGACCTTTAAAAACCTTACGCTTGGCTTCGGAGCCACCTGGGAATTTCACCCCACGCGCCTGTCCTGGCTGCAGAAGAGTACGCTCAATCTGCACTGGGACCGGATGCGCATTCAATACGGTGACTATCGCGAAGCCTGGCTTAGCGGCCTGATACCCGGCACCGAGCCGCTGTACACGCTCAACGCCAACGTCGTGCAGTTCTTTCTTTCTGGGTGGTTCTGAAGGATGATTGTGGGCTGAGTTAGGCCGACTAGGTATCAGGGGATCGATCATGAATCATTACACGCCACAGCGGGCCATGCTGCTTTCACTGTTTGTACTGTTGATGCCCGCAGGCGTCGCATTCGCCCAGAGCCGCGAAGACGCGCGGCTCGTGGTCGCCACCCAAGTGCTCGAGGAACTGCGTGCCGTCCCCGACCAGAACATTCCCACCTGGCTGATGGATCGCGCCTACGGCGTCGCGGTCATCCCGGATGTAGTCAAAGGGGCCTTCATTTTTGGCATCCGCCACGGCAATGGCGTGCTGGTATCGCGTGATGCTAAGGGGCGTTTCAGCAATCCGATTTTCGTATCCCTCACCGGCGGCAGTGTCGGCTGGCAGATCGGGGCGCAGTCGGCCGACGTCGTGCTGGTCTTCGCCACGCGCCGCAGCCTGGAGAATTTCTCGCGCGGCCAGTTCACCCTTGGCGTCAGCGCCTCGGTGGCGGCAGGCCCGGTGGGCAGGAGCGGCGAAGCCGCCGCGGGCGTGGATGCCGAGGTCTACTCCTATTCGCGCACCCGCGGCCTATTCGCCGGGGTGGCCCTTGACGGCACGGGGCTGCTGTTCGACCGCAAGGCGAACCGGAGCTTCTACGGGCATGACGTCACCACGGATGATGTGTTCGGCGGCACCGTGACCACCACTGCCGAATCGGCGCGGCGCTTCATCGCGGCCGTCGTCGCCGGTCTGTCGCCTGGGGGAGCCGCGCCGCCGGGAGTGTTAGGCCCCCCGCCGCCGGTCGCTACGCCTGCCCCCGCTGCCGCGCCAGCGCCGGCCACCGAGGGTGCCAAAAGTTTCCCGCTCGCCGATCCGAAGCCGGGCGGCGAGCCACACTAGCGGCTGCCGACGACACCCCGCACTGAATCGAACAGCTTCTGGGAGTCGTAGCCGATCCCGTCCTTGAAGACGATCTCGACGTTTTCAACGTCCTCGATCTTGCCGGCGGGGTTTCCCTTGACGACAACCAGGTCGGCCTGCTTTCCGGCCGCGATGGTGCCGACGCGATCCGCCTCGCCGAGATATTCCGCGCCATTTTCGGTGGCGATGTGGATCGCCTGCACGGGCGTGAAGCCCGCTTCCACCAGCAGTTCGAGCTCGCGCTGGTCGGCGAAGCCTGCGACCACACCGCCCATGCCCGTCGGATCTGCACCGGCGAGCAGCAGCCCGCCGGCCTGCACGAAGGCGTATTCGAATTCGAGCTCCTTCCTGAAGACCGCGGGCTCTGGCGAGACATCGCTCCCATAGCGCTTGCGCAGATACGCCGTGTCGGTCGACTGCACGCGCCGCCACAACAGTGTGGAGCGGGCGTCAGGCGACAGCGCATCGAGCAGGCGCTTCTGCAAGGTGGGCCTTCCGGTGAAGGCCCCCATCTCCAGGACCGGCAGGGTGGAGGTGATCGCCACATGGCGGTGCACCAGGTCCAGGATCATCTCGTGCACCGGCCCCGAGTTCACGTCCAGGGAGGCCATCAGCACCGGAGATTCCGGATCGTCCGGACAGACGCCCGGTTTCTTGTCC
>DATFUG010000218.1:0-7929 GCA_035261025.1 Steroidobacteraceae bacterium
GGCGGCGGCGCCCGCAGCCAGCAGTGCCAGCCCGCCCAGCAACAGCGCCGCGGATTTTCGCGCCTCAGGCATGACGGGCCTGCGCCGCGGAACCCAGGGCCGCAAAGCGGCAGCGCACGATCAGCCCAGGGCCCGCGTCGAGCAGTTCGAGCTTGCCGTGATGGAGACGCACCACGGCGGCGACCAGGCTCAGGCCCAGGCCGCTTCCCGGTGCCGCCGCGTCGCGCACCTGGCGGCGAAACGGCAGCAGCATTTCCGCATGCAGGGCGGCGGGTATTCCCGGGCCGTCATCGCTGACGGTGAGCTGGACCTGCGCCTCGCTCGCCGTCACCGCAAGGCGGATGCCACCCCCCGCCGGCACGTACTTGAGGGCGTTTTCCAGCAGGTTCGTCACCAGCTGCGCGAGCAGCTGCTGGTGGGCGCTCAGCAGTGCGGGCGAATCGGCCTGCACCTTGAGCGTCAGCCCCCTCTCGCGCGCCTCCGGTTCGTACAGTTCACCGAGCTCGCGCACCATCTGCGCCAGATCGACGTGCTCGCGGCTCGCATTGTTGCCGCCCGCCTCAGCCTGGGCAATCTGCAGCAGCGTGGCGAGCGTGCGCTGCACGCGCTCCAGGTCATCGATGGTGGCGCGCATCGCGGCGCCCGTGCTGTGATCCCCGGCGGCAGCGACCCCCGCCGCCGCACCGGTCAACGCAGCCTCGAGCCGAGCCCGCATGCGAAACAGCGGCGCGCGCAGGTCGTGCGCCGCGCTGTTGAAGGTGACGTTCACGATCGCGGTCTGCTGCTCGATCCGGTCGAGCATGCCGTTCACCGCGCTCGCCAGCTGGTCGAACTCGTCCGCGTTGCGCTCGCGCGGCAGGCGCCGGGTCAGATCGCCCGAGATGATGCGCTTGCAGGCCTGCGCGACCGCGCGTACACGCGCCGCGACCCGGCGGCTGAACCACAGACCGGTGAGCGCCATGAAGCCGACGGTCAGGCCCATGCCCCAATAGGTGGTGCTGCGCAGGCGCTCGGCGAAGCGGCGCCGCTCCGATACATCCGTGCCTACCAGCAGGCGGTTGCCGTCGAGTGTGACCACCGTCGCCCGCACCGGATGATCGACCGCGCGGCCGCGTTCGCTGGCGCGAATGTCAAACTCCAGCCAGGCGCCCGCGGTGGTGAACTGCTTCGGCCACGACGAGAGATTGCCGGCCAGCTGGTTACCCTCCCGGTCCACCAGCAGATAGGCTGCGCCCAGGCGGCCCCAGTCATCGTCACGCTGGTCCAGCACCTCGATCAGGCGCGCGATCCCGCCGCCACGGTAATCCTCGCGGAGCGATTCGATCTCCGTCTCGACCACGAGGTCAACCTGGCGCTCCATCGCCCGTTGTGTGAGCAGGTAAGTGCTCCACAGCAGGACGCTGATGCCCAGGCCCGCGCCGCACAGGTACCAGAGCGCCAGCCGCGCCGAGGAGGACAGGAAGCGCGGCATCTTCAGCCGCCCCGCCCCGGCTCGCGGATGCTGTAGCCCACGCCGCGGATGGTGTGCAAAAGTGGCGGACTGAACCCGCGATCGATCGCCTGGCGCAGCCGGCTGATGTGCACGTCGATGAGATTGGTCTGGGGATCGAAGTGCAGGTTCCACACCGACTCGAGCAGCATGGTGCGCGTGACCACCTGGCCGGCGCGGCGCACCAGGAAGTCGAGCAGCTGGAATTCCTTCGCAGTCAGATCGATGGCGCGGCCGGCGCGCGTGACGCGTCGCGCCATCACGTTGATCTCGAGGTCGGCGACCCGGAGCACGCCCAGCTGCTGGCCGTCGCCCGCAGCGCGCCGCAGCAGGGCCTCGACGCGCGCCAGCAGCTCGGCAAAGGCAAAGGGCTTGACCAGATAGTCATCGCCGCCGGCACGCAGGCCTTCGACGCGGTCATCGACGGTGCCCAGCGCGCTCAGCAGCAGCACCGGGGCCGGCACGTTCTCGAGCCGTAGCCTGGCCACGATGCTCAGGCCGTCCATGTGCGGCAGCATGCGATCGACGATCAACAGGTCGTAGCGCGCGGCGCGCGCGGCCGCCAGCCCCGTCTGGCCGTCGGCACAGTGGTGCACGGCATAGCCGGCCTCGCGCAATCCGTTGCCCACGTGGCCGGCGGCCTCGACGTCGTCTTCGACCAGCAATATCTGCACGGACGCTCCGCGGTCAACGCGCCCATCGTAGCTAAGGCGTGGCCGAGGCGCGAATCGGGCTCCCCTGCCGGCCTTAAGGCCCCTGTTGGTGCTCGAGGACCCCCGCGACGGCATGGAGCGTCGCGGCAATGCGCACGGTGCTGTGGATCTGCTCGCGCGTCGCGCCGTGCTGGCGCAGCGTCTGCTCGTGCGCGCTGATGCACATGCCGCAGGCATTGATCGCGGAGACGGCGAGCGAGGCGAGCTCGAAGTCCACCTTGTCGATGCCCGGATTGGCGATCACGTTCATGCGCAGGCGCGCAGGCATCCGCTGGTATTCACTGTCCCCGACCAGGTGCAGGAAACGGTAATAGACATTGTTCATGCCCATGATCGCCGCGGCCGCGTGCGCCGCCTGGAGCTGCGCGGGCTGCAGCTGCGCCGCGGCCAGCCCTTCGAGCGCTCGCGCGAAGCGCGCATTGCGCGCCGCGAGGGCGGCCGCCAGGGCGATCACCCAGATCTGCGCCTCGCTTAGGCCCGGTGCGCCGGCCGGGCTAAGGACGCTCCCCAGGTTGAGGCGCAGGTCTCGCGCATATTCTGGGATGCTCGCGCGGATTTCCTCCAGGCTCATGGACTTGATCTCCCCGGGCGGCGCGGCTGCACGTCAGGCCGCCTTGAGGGTCGCATCGCCCGGCTGCCAATTGCAGGGACACAGCTCTTCGGTCTGCAGCGCGTCGAGCACCCGCAGCACTTCGGCAGGGTTGCGCCCGACGTTCAGGTCGGTCGCGTAGGCGAAGCGGATCAGGCCCTGCGGGTCCACGATGAAAGTGGCGCGTTGCGCGACGCCGGCCCCGGGGTCCAGGATCCCGAGCGCGCTGCTGAGTTCGCGCCTGACGTCGGCGAGCATCGGGAAGGCCAGTTCGCGCAGTTCTTCCCGGGCCTGGCGCCAGGCCAGGTGCACGTACTCGCTGTCGACGCTGGCGCCCAGCAGCTGCGCATTGCGCTCGGCGAATTCGCGCGTGAGGGCGCCGAACGCGGCAATTTCGGTCGGGCAGACGAAGGTGAAGTCCATGGGCCAGAAGAACACCACCTGCCACTTGCCGGCCAGCTGCGTACTGTCGATAGTCTCAAAGGCCCGGCCCGGATCGGCCGAGACCACCCCGGTGAGCGAGTACTGTGGAAATCTCTGTCCTATGCCCAACATGGGACTACTCCTTCCGGGTCGGTGGTGCCGCTGATCTTCCGGGGCTACTCTGGCAGGGGAGGCTGCATTGTTCCAATCGATTGTCTTTATGATTAGGATAGATGGCGTATATGGATACCCATGGCTGATCTCAAACTCAAGGACCTGCGCTACTTGAGCGCGCTGGCCGCGACCCGCCACTTCGGTCGGGCCGCCGCCGCCTGCTTCGTGAGCCAGCCCACGCTGTCGGCGCAGCTGCGCAAGCTCGAAGCGTACCTCGGCGTGCAGCTCATCGAGCGCCAGCCGCGGCACCTCACGCTGACCGAGGCGGGAACGGCGATCGCCGCGCGCGCACAGCAGATCATCGCCACCAGCGATGAAATCGTGCGGCTCGCGCACACCTGGCGCGACCCGCTGGCCGGGCGATTGCGCGTGGCCACGCTCCCGACCGTCGGGCCGTATCTGCTGCCGCAGCTCATGGTGCAGATCCGCAAGTCCCTGCCCCGTCTCAATCTCATGCTGTACGAATTCCAGACCGGACCGATGCTCGAGCAGCTGCGCGCCGGCGAAATCGACCTCGGCATCCTCGCACTCCCCGTTGATCTGGACGGCCTGGAGTCCCGCCCGCTGTACGAAGAGCCCTTCCTCCTCGCCGTGCCCGAGAGCCACCGCCTCGCGACGCGCCGCCAGGTGCAGATCGGCGAGCTGGGGGAGGACACTCTGCTGCTGCTCGAGGACGGTCATTGCCTGCGCGAGCAGGCCCTCGCGGTCTGCGCGCGCTCGCGCGCCCAGGAGCGTGCGGATTTCCGCGCTACCAGCCTTGAGACCCTGCGCCAGATGGTGTCCGCCGGCGCCGGCGTCACGCTGTTGCCGGCGCTCGCCTGCCGCGGCGCCTACGGCGCGGCCGCGGGCCTCAAGCTGCTGTCGCTGGTGAAGCCGACGCCGACGCGGCAGATCGGAGCGGTCTGGCGGCACAGCAGCGCGCGTACGCCGGCCATCAAGGCCTTTTGCGAACTGCTCGTGCGGCACAGCGGCATCGGGCGCCGCCCATGAGCTTAGGAGCCGGAGGCGGATTCTCGATCTACGACCGGCTGTGGCACAGCAATGAGGAGCTGTGCCTGCTGCTGGCCACGGGCGCCGCGCGCCGCGAGCTCAGCGCGATGTTCGGCGCCGCCGACTACGCGCTGCTCACGGGCCTGGCGCGCGCCGCGCAACGCGCGCCGCCGCGCCCGCAGGCGCAAACCGTCTACCTCCTGCCCGGCATCATGGGCACGCAACTCGGCGCACTACCGGCCGGCGGCAATCCGGCCGACCTGATCTGGCTCGACCCGCAGGACGTGATGGAAGGTGGTCTGTACCGGCTGCGGCTCCCACAGGCGAGTGGCCTCGTCCCGCTCGGCGCCCTGCCCTTCAGTTACCTGGCCCTGCAGCTGCGATTGCGCGCTTCGGGGTTTACGGTGCATATGCATGACTACGACTGGCGCTTGAACCTGGCCGATCTCAGTGCCACGTTTCTGGCCCGCCTGCGTGCCGATCCGGCCGACTCGCTCCTGATCGTCGCTCACAGCATGGGCGGGCTGATCGCGCGCAGCGCGCTGGGCGCCGCGGACCAGGCGCGCGTGCGCCGCCTTATTACGCTCGGCACGCCGCACCGCGGCTCTTATGGCGCGGTGCAGGCCCTGCGCGGCACCTATCCGGTCGTGCGGCGCCTCGCCGCACTCGACCGGGTGCACGATGCGGAAGCCCTGTCCAGCGATGTGTTCAATACCTTTCCCAGCATCCACCAGATGGTGCCGGGCCACGGTGGCCCGCCGCACGGCGATCTGTTCGACCTCGGCAGCTGGCCGACGACCGGTCCGCGGCCCAGCCCGCAGCTGCTCCAGGAAGGGCGCGCCTTCATGGCCGCGATGCCGGGGCCCGACGAACGCTGCATCGCCATCGCCGGCACCCAGCAACGCACTGTGACCGGTGTCACCCTGGCCGGCGATGAGTTTCACTACCAGATCAGCAATGCCGGCGACGGCACCGTGCCCCTGCAGTCCGCGCAGTTGCCCGGCACGGGCAACTACTACGTGCGCTGTGAGCACAGCGCGCTGCCGCGCAGCGCGACGGTGGCGCGAGCCGTGCTGGATCTGCTCCGCCATGGCCGCACCAGCCGGCTGGCGGCGCAGCCCGGGCGGCTCCGTGGGCGGACGGTGACGGTGCGCGATAGCGAACTGCGCAGCACCTGGCTGCGGAAAATCGACTGGGCGGGACTGGCGCCGGCCGCGCGCCGCGACTATCTCAATGACCTGAATGAACCGCCGCGCCAGTACGCCGCACCCTTTGCCCCGGGCGCTCCGCCCGCGTAGCATCAGGGCACCCCTTCATCGCGAGTACCCCACCATGAAGACCGAGGAGCCCAACGCGTACCCTGCTCACCTGACACGCCGCGACCTGTTGCTGGCCACGGCCGGCGTCGCGGCCCTCGGCCGCAGCGGCCTGGCGCGCGCCGCCGCATCGCCCACCGCCGCCGCGGGCGCGGCGACGCCTCCTGCCATGCCGGCGCCCAAGGCGCCCAGCGGCCCGTTCAGCCTGCCCCCTCTCCCTTACGCCGACAACGCACTGGACCCGGTGATCAGCGCCAACACGCTGGGCATCCACCACGGCAAGCATCACCAGGCGTACGTCGACAATCTCAACAAGGCCGTGGCGGGCACGCCCTTTGCCGACATGACGCTCGAGGCGATCATCGCGGCCACCTACGGCGTCGCGGAGCGCACCGCGATTTACAACAACGCGGCGCAGCACTGGAATCACAGTTTTTACTGGCGGAGCCTGAAGGCGCAGGGCGGTGGCGAGCCGCCCGCCGCCCTGAAGCTGCGCATTGAGGCCGCGTTCGGCAGCGTCGATGGCTGTCGCAAGGAATTGCTGACCGCAGCCACCACGCAATTCGGCAGCGGCTGGGCCTGGCTCGTGCAGGATGGCGACAAGCTCGCGGTCACCAAGACCGGCAATGCCGACTCACCGCTCCACGGCGGGCAGAAACCGCTCCTGACCATCGACGTGTGGGAGCACGCCTATTATCTGGACTACCAGAATCGCCGCGCCGACTACGTAAACGCCGCGCTGGGCAAACTGCTGGACTGGGGCTTCGCGGCCGGGAATCTCGGCCTGTCCTAGGAGCCCTTCAGGCGCGCAGCGCCGCGTCGGACGCCGCGGCGGCGATGATCGCGGCGAAGGCGGGCGGGCCGGCCTGCTGGGTCAGCAGCTGCGCCAGCAGTTCCTGGATGCCGACCGCCTCGCCAAACAGGCGCCCCTGCGCCAGATCGCAGTCCCATTTGCGCAGGAACGGCACCTGGCGTGCGAGTTCCACGCCCTCGGCGACCACCTTCAGCCCCAGGCCGTGGCCCATGTCGATGATGGTACGCACCAGCGTCGCGTCGGCCGGATCATCGGCGACATCGCGTACGAAGGACTGATCGATCTTGAGCGTGCCGATCGGGAACTGCTGCAGCGCCGAGAGCGAGGAGTAGCCGGTGCCGAAGTCATCGATCGACAGGTGCAATCCGATGGCGGCGAGCTGATCGAGCATCTGCACCGTACGGCGAGGATCGGCCATCAGCGTGGTCTCGGTGATTTCCAGCTCGAGGCTTTGCGGCGGCACGTTATGACGCTCGAACAGGGAGCGGCAGTTGAGTATGAACCCGGCATGCCGCAGCTGCTTGAGCGAGAGGTTCAGTGAAATGCGGCCCGGATTGGTGACCGCGCGGCGCAGCAGCTTGTAGTCGATGCAGACGCGCTCCAGTACCCAGGCCCCGATGGCGCTGATGAGATCGTTCTCCTCGGCGATCGGGATGAACTGCGAGGGCGGGATGTCGCCATGCCCCGGCAGGCGCCAGCGCAGCAGGGCCTCCGCGCCGACGATGCGCCCGTCGCTCAGATCGACCTTCGGCTGGTATTGCACCACGAACTCATCGCGCTCCACGGCGCGCCGCAGCTTGCTCTTGAGCATCAGCCGCTCGACCGCCGCGGCGTTCATCTCCTGGGAATAAAAGGCGAAGGTGTTGCCGCCGTTCTGCTTGGAGTAATACATGGCCGCGTCGGCGTTACGGATCAGGTCGATGACGTTGTCGGCGTCGCGCGGGCAGAAGGCCACGCCGATGCTCACCGTCAGGACCACTTCCTGCTGGCTGACGTGGAACGCGGCGCCGACGGTGTCGAGCACGGTGCGCGCCAGCTGCGCCACCTGCTCGCCGGCTTCCTCGCCCTTGGTGGCCAGGCCGTCGACGAACAACGCAAACTCGTCGCCGGCGAGACGCCCGATCACCGTGTCGCTGCTGAGCGCGCGCGTCAGCCGCTCGGTGAGCAGCTCCAGCACCCGGTCGCCCGAGGCGTGACCAAAGGTGTCATTCACTTCCTTGAAACGATCCATGTCGATGTACAGCAGCGCCACGCCCTGCCCGAGGCGCCGCGCGCGCGCGATGGCCTGCTGCAGCAGGTGCTGGAACTGCATGCGGTTGGGAATCTTGGTCAGGGCATCGTAGCGCGCGAGGTAGCGGATGCGCCGCTCGGCGCGCTTGCGTTCGGTGATGTCGCGCGCCACGTAGATATCGCCGGCGAAC
>DATFUG010000219.1:0-7852 GCA_035261025.1 Steroidobacteraceae bacterium
GATCAGATCCATGCGCTCGCCGCGCGCGATGCCCTGCAGCAGCGTAATGCGGAGCGGGGACTCGCGTTCCACCGCACCGTGGGCGCCGATCCGCACCGTCGCGCGCCCCTGTCCGGCCGCCAGCAGCTCAGCGGCGTACTCGCCGCCACGACCGTTGAAAACAGTCAGCGCCGCGCCAGGGCGCAGGCGCAGCACGCGCAGCAGGTGCGCCGAGGGAGCCGGCGGCAGCGCCAGTTCCCGATCGCTCTCGAGAGCGAGGTCGACATACACCCGGGTCGCGCGCATGGGGATGGATCCGGCAGATCGCGGTGGCGGGCGGCTCAGGGCGCGCAGCTTTGTTCGACGCATTCCGCGGCGACGTCGATCATCAGATCGATCTCCTCCGGCGCAATGACGTAGGGCGGCATGCAATAGATCACGCCGCCGAGGGGGCGCAGCAGCACGCCGCGCGACAGGGCGTGCCGGTAGGCGCGCAGACCCCGCCGCTCCTGCCAGGGAAAGGGCTCCCGCGTCGGCCGGTCGCGCACGGTTTCAATGGCGAGAATCATGCCGCACTGACGCACTTCCGCGACGTGCGGGTGCGCGGCGAGCGGCGCGGCCCGCGCGGCCATGCGCGCGGCGAGGGCGCGGTTGCGTTCGAGCACCGGCTCGGTGGCAAAGATCTCGAGCGTGGCGAGCGCGGCGGCGCAGGCCAGGGGATTGCCGGTGTAGCTGTGCGAGTGCAGGAAGGCGCGTTGCGCGGCATACTCGGCGTAAAAGGCGGCGTAGACTTCTTCGCCGCTGAGCACGACCGAGAGCGGCAGGTAGCCGCCGGTCAGGCCCTTCGAAAGGCACAGGAAGTCAGGCGCGATGCCGGCCTGATCGCAGGCGAAGAAACTGCCGGTGCGTCCAAAGCCCACAGCGATTTCATCGGCAATCAGGTGCACCTGGTGGCGATCGCAGGCTTCGCGCAACAGCTGCAGGTACACCGGGTGATACATGCGCATGCCGCCGGCGCATTGCACCAGCGGTTCGACGATCACTGCCGCGAGCTCGGCGGCGTGGCGCCCCAGCGCCGCTTCCATGACCCTCATGCTGCGACGCGAATGCTCCTCCCAGCTGACGCCCGCTTCCCGCAGATAGCAATCGGGCGAGGGCACCGTGATCACGGGCAGCAGCAGCGGCTGATAGACCTCGCGGTACAGGGGCACGTCGCCGACGCTGAGCGCGCCCAGGGTCTCGCCGTGATAACCGTTGCTCAGCGTGAGAAAGCGGCGCTTGCCGCCCTGGCCGCAGTTGCGCCAGTAGTGGAAGCTCATTTTCAGCGCGACCTCGACGGCCGCGGAGCCGCTGTCGGCAAAGAAGCAGCGGCTCAGGGGGGCGGGCGCGAGAGCGGTGAGCTGCTCGGCCACCGCAACGGCCGGTTCGTGCGTGAAGCCGGCGAGCAGCACGTGCTCGAGCCTGGCCGCCTGCGCCGCCACCGCGCCGCTGATGCGTTCGTTGGCGTGTCCGAACAGATTGGTCCACCAGGAACTGATCGCGTCCAGATAGCGATGGCCGTCGTAGTCCTCGAGCCAGACCCCTGCGCCGCGCCGCACTGGAATCGGCGGCAGCGCTTCGTGATCCTTCATCTGCGTGCAGGGATGCCACACGTGGCGCAGATCACGCGCCGCAAGTGTGGCATTGTCCTGGTCACTGGGGTTCACGCGGGCATTTTGGCATCATGGGCGGCATCGTGCAGAACAGCATCAGGATTGACCCACTCACCGGCCTGACGTGCGGGGTGCGCCAGGTGCTCTCGGCGCATTGCGATCCACGGCCGCCGGGGATGGTGCCCGAGCTGATCGTCGTGCACGGCATCAGCCTGCCGCCCGGTGAATTTGGCGGCCCCTGGATCGAGAGGATGTTCGCCGGCAACCTCGATCCGCTCGCACATCCTTTCTTTCACAGTGTGGTGGAGCTCAAGGTCTCGGCGCACCTGCTGGTGCGGCGCGACGGCGAGCCGGTGCAATTCGTGCCCATTGGATTGCGTGCCTGGCACGCCGGTGCCTCGAGCTGGCAGGGACGCAGCGCCTGCAACGATTTTTCGGTCGGCATCGAACTCGAGGGTACCGACGAAGTGCCCTACGAGGACCGGCAATACCAGACGCTGGCCGGGCTCATCGGCGCCCTGTGCGCAGCCTATCCGACCCTGTCGAGCGCACACGTGGTCGGCCACAGCGAAATCGCGCCGGGCCGCAAGAGCGATCCGGGGCCGGCCTTCGACTGGCCCCGCCTGCGCAGGCTCCTGCGCTGAAGTTCCGCGCCCTGAAGTACTAGGGCCTGGCGCCGCGCTCGCGCCGCCACATTACTTCGCTGCCACTCGCCTGCCGCGCGAGCACCCTCGCGAGCACAAACAGCAGGTCCGACAGCCGGTTAAGATAACGGAGCGCATGCGGGCCGAGTGACTCGGCGCGCGCCAGCGCCCAGCAGCGCCGTTCGGCGCGCCGGCAGATCGAGCGCGCCAGGTGGCAGTTCGCGGCGGCCACGCCACCGCCGGGCAGCACGAATTCGCGCAGCGCGGGCAGGCCGGCATTCCAGTGCTCGACCAGCCCCTCCAGCGCTTCGACCTGGGCCTCGCGGATCATCACGCTGCCGGGAATCGCCAGTTCGCCACCCAGATCGAACAGGTCGTGCTGGATGTTCAGCAGCTGCGCGCCCATCTGCTCCGGGAGCCCGCTGCTCGCCAGCAGCACCCCGATCGCGCTGTTGAGCTCATCGACCGACCCGCAGGCTTCAATGCGCGCGCTGTCCTTGGGCAAGCGGGTGCCGTCCGCCAGCCCGGTGGTGCCGTCATCGCCGGTGCGGGTCACGATTTTCGAGAGCCGGTTCCCCATGAGGGGAAGCTACCTCATGTGGTAGCGCATGGCGAGTGTCGGCGTGGGCGCCGGCGTATTGTAGCCGTTGGCAAGCTCATAGCGCCTGTCCAGGGCATTGTCGAACCGTTTCGACCTGGGTGCAAAGCGAGCATGTGCCGCCTCACTGATACGGACAGTGACGACAGCCGCGTCCGCAACAAGAGCCGCGGCGCAGATGATGACGCGCGGTAAACACGATCATCTTGCCCTCTTGATAATAGTCTTCACCCTCTGTCAACGGCAACCTTGGCTGGGAGTGCTGGCGCGCGATAGCAACTGCCAGGCATGCAGGACAAAGGCAGTCCCGTGCCGTGTCCGGAACGAACTTCGGCACCTCATTGCACCAGCACTTGGCGTCGCCGCTCGCCGATCCGCAGTGAAAGGCCACGCCACATTGGGAGCAGTTCTTCTGCCGGCTCTGTGCAGGAGTCGAGGCATGCGTCATGACGCGTCTCGGCGGTCACGCGCCATCACGCCTCAGTCCGGGCCGCGCGACCCGCCGTCGTCAACGATTGGCTGGCGGTCAGGCGCCGAAAGGCGTTGGCGGGTCCGGTCCAGTCAAACACCGTCGGATGTAGGAGATGGGCGAGGAGTTCCGTGCCGTCGACCACTCTGGGCCCCGGACGCGCGAAAAAGGCATTGGCATCGACCGCGTAGACGCGCCCGGCGCGCACGGCTGGCAGTTCAAACCAGCCGGGACGGGAAAACAAGACGCACAGCTGTGTTGCGGCTTTCTCCAGGCCAAAACCGCAGGGCATCACGACTAACACCTCAGGTGCCGACCGGAGCACATCATCCCAGGCGATACGAACGGAATCGGTCCCGCGATGGCCCAGTTCGTCGGTACCCCCGGCTAGTTCGACCATTTCCGGTATCCAATGACCGCTGCAGTACAGAGGGTCCATCCACTCCATGCAAAACACTCGCGGGCGATGGGATATCTGGCGGGTCCTAGCGGCAATCCTCGCCAGCCGGGCCCGACCGGCGCTGACCAGTTCCTGCGCGCAGCTTGATAATCCTGTCGCTTCACCGAGTTCCTGCAGATTACTGAATATGCCGTCAAGTGACTTTGGCGTCATCGACAGAATCCGCGGCTTGATCGCTAACGTCGCCAGTAGCTGCGACACATCGTCTCCAGAAGGGGCGCAGACCTGACACAGATCCTGCGTCAGGATGAGATTGGGAGCGATGTCGCGTATCAGTCTCTCGTTCACTTGATAGAGGCTCAGCCCATCGCGCAATCGCTGCGTTACCGCGACATCAATCTCCGACTGACTCATGCGCTCGACCGGCAGCACCGGGTGTACGACAATGGGCTTGCCCTTCACTTCTGGTGGATAGTCACACTCATGGGTAATACCCATGAGCCGATCGCCCAGACCCAATGCGCAGACCATCTCGGTTGCGGAAGGCAGGAACGAGACGATCCGCTGCATACCCCCATCCATTCAGCTGGAATACGGCCTGATGGCGACTCTCGGCTCCCGCAAACCAGAAAAACGCCTCTCCAGCACCTGGAAGCCGCCGAACAGGACGGCGGTATAACCCACATCGCCCAGTAGCGTATTGCGGATGAAGGGAATCGCGGCGGTATAACAGGCGACCAGGCCAGGGAGGGTCCGCGGGTACAACGAATCGAAAGCCCACACGCCGAAATTCGTGATGATGAAAAACACCAGGGCGCTCAGCAGCGTCGCGCCGGCAATTCGCGGTGCGGTGCGGTGCTGCTGCAGTCGAAAGCCGATGCAGACAATCAGCGCGAAGCTCAAGTAAGGAACCTCCATGTGTGGGTAAAGCCCCAGGATGAGATCGCTGAGCAGCAACGCGCCCAGGGGCACGACGAACGCCAACCACCGGTTCAAAAAGTACGCGCCGCCGAAAGGCGCCAGCGCCGTGACCGACGTCAGGTTAGGTGGGTGCGGAATGAGCCGTGTCGCCGCTGCCGCTACAATCATCATGATCAAGGTGTTTAGCCGCGGGTTGAGCATGCTGGCTTCCTCTTTCATGCCAATAAACTCACTCTGCCGGCACTAAATCGCAAAACCAGAACGAGTCGCGGAACACAATTTCGCCGACGGAAAAGTCCACCGGTCGCCCAAAGTTTGGTCCATCGAAGACAAAGGTGTGAAATTCACCGTTCTCTCCGCAGGGATCCGCGCCCGGCGGCAGGTCGGCCAGAAAGCCCTCATCGATCAGTCGCCCGGAAAACGAGGAATCAAGCTGCGAGGGATCTACGGAGACAACGATCGCCTTGAATCCCAGCCCAATGAACTTCCGGATGAATTGAGTGGTATCTCGGCCCCACACAGGAAACAATCCTGTCATGTTGCAGCGCGCCAGCAGCCGCTCGCGATAGGCTCGGATATCCTGTAAGAAAAGATCACCGAAAACGACCGAGTCTATGCCCCGTTCGCGGTAGGTGGCGAAGGCCTCCTCCATTCGCTGCTCATACTCATCGTTGCGCGCACCCGCCGAGATCACAATCTGCTGCAGCCGCAGTCCCAGACTCTCGGCCTGTCGCTCCAGTAGCACGCGTCGGACTCCGTGCATGCTGACTCGATCGAAGTCGCGCGTGACGGTTGTCAGCAGAGCCTCAACGCGGATATTTTGAGCTTTCTGTATCTCGTGCAGCGCGACACAGCTGTCTTTACCGCCGCTCCATGAGATCAGCACGGCCTGTGCTCGAGCGCTCGCTGTCGGCACCGTGCTCACAGGCTGACTCGCAGGCCCACGGCAATGGTGCGCAGCAGTGCGCCATAGCCCGCGACGGGTTCGTAATACCTATTCAGCAAGTTTTCCACACGAGCATAGACTCGCAGCGATTGGTTGATGGCGCCGGATGCATACAAGCTGACCACCGTATTGCCCGGCAGTGGAAAGCTTTCAAACTGGTCATCGAAACGCGATCCGGTGTAGCTCGCGCCGACACCCAGTGACCAGGTCGAAGCGGGCATCCACTGGACGCGAAGGTTCGCCAGGGCGCGCGGGCGGCGGGCGAGATCATTTCGAGTCACCAGATCGATCGCTTCGAGGTGCGTGTAATTTGCAGTCAACGACAGTTTGTTGCTTAGCTGAACCATCACTTCAAGTTCTATGCCGTGCGCCTTCGATCGATCGATGTTGTCGTAGTAGCCGAAGGGCCGGACTGTGCAGGCCGGCGACACCACGCCAAAGCAGCTGAAAAAGTCGATCTGATCGCTGGTCCGGCGCTCGAAATAGGTCACCGATGCACGCGCGCGACCATCGAGGAAACGCTGATCGACGCCGACTTCCCAGCCGTGCGCAGACTCCGGTGCGAGGTTCTTTACCGGATTGGAATACGGTGAAAAGAGTTCGTATAGGCTCGGCGCTTTGAAGCCGTCACCGTAATTGGCGCGCAGCACGGTGACCCCATCAAATAACTTCCAGGCGCCCGATACCTTGAGAGATGTGTGACCGCCAAATTCGGCATCGGTGTCGCGCCGCACGCCCCCGGTTAGCGTCAGCTGGTGCAGTAGCGTGGTCTGATACTGCGCGTAGTAGCCATTTATGCGAGTATCCCCGCTTGTCGGCGTTGGGTTTGGATCAAAGGCGCTCGGCGCGCCGGTCCGCAGGCTCGTGCGCTGTGTCTCCGCGCCAAACGTGACCTGGTCTGTCTTAGTTGCATCGACGATGCCCTGGTACTCAAATCGACTTGAGTCTCCCCGCGCATAGAAGTCTTCCGTGACAGCGAGCGTCGGATCAAAGTCTTTGCGGTCGCTCCACGATCCCGTATAGGCGAGACGGTTGTGAAAGTGCCCATCGAAGGAATCGGCATTGACGCCGGTGTAAAGCGCGAGAAGCGTGTCAGTGCCATATTCAGGCGTATCCTGAAACGTGTAATTGGGCGGCGGGTAGCCGTCAAATTCCGTGCGCGTATCGGTGTAATAAGCGCGCACATCAATGCTCAGCGTATCAGCAACGTGCCAGCGGACGTTTCCGGTGGCGCCGAAATTGTGGTAGCCGTCCGCCTCGGTGTTGCCGAGGCGTGCATCGGCCGCTGATATGCCGGCGGTGTGGTAATAGTTGACGGCGGCGCCATAATCGAGCGGCCCGTCCATGCCGTTGGCAGCGATATTCTCCCGATAGGTTCCGAGTGAACCGCCTTCGGTGCTGCCCGAAAAACCCAAGGGCGTCGTGCCGCCGCGCTTGCTGAGAATATTGACTACCCCAGCCATCGCGTCGCTGCCGTAGAGCGTACTTTGCGGGCCTCGCAGTACTTCGATGCGCTCGACGTCGTTGACGAGCAGATCGGACAGGATCGCGGCCCCGTCGGGCGCGCTTGGATCATTGATGTGCACTCCATCGATCAGCACCAGCGTCTGGCCCGCCTCGGCCCCTCGCAGGCCGATGCTGGTCGTTTGTCCGACGCCGCCGTTGCGCACGACCGTCAGCCCTGGAGTCTCTTGAAGAGCGTCGGACACGACGAGCGTCTGCTCAGCGGCAAGATCAGTGGCGGTGATGACGGAGACTGATTCACCGGTCAGCGCGCGTGGCTGATCGGTGCGCGTAGCCGTGACGACGATGGTGTCAAGGCTATCGGTGGATCGATCGTCCGCGGCGGATGCGGGTGTTGCCGTAAAGGAAGCGAGGGCAATAAGGATCACTGGGCTGTAAGCCACGGTGCGCATGAGGTTCTCCTGGGTTAGATAGGCCAGGAGCCGACCGGCGGAACGCCAGAAATGACCACGCATGGGTGAATGCATATTGAGGTCCCGCAGTAACGACTCCAACTGTCGTCACCGCGGTAGAACCGCAGCTCCCAGCGCACCCCGGCCGAAAGCTGGACGACGGCGCAAGGCAGGTTTCCTGGCTTCCGGTTCTAGTGCTGTCGTCCGCCTTCCCAGGCATCAGCCCAGTGGCATCGTGGACGACATCTTACCGGTCACAGTTGCGGGGACAGCCGCGGTCTCAAACCGCGTTCCCTTAAATCCCTTGCGGGAACCTTGTGCTTGACA
>DATFUG010000220.1:0-7379 GCA_035261025.1 Steroidobacteraceae bacterium
AAGGGCGATTGCACCGCGTGGCGCACACGCTCAAGGTGCGCATCCCGAAGGGCGCCACCGACCGCCAGCGGCTGCGCCTCAGGGGCAAGGGCGGCAAGGGCCTGAACGGCGGGCGGGACGGTGATCTGTGGCTCACGATCAGCCTGCATCCGCATTCGCTGTTTCGGGTCTCCGGGCACGATCTGTATCTCGATCTGCCGCTGGCGCCGTGGGAAGCGGTGCTGGGTACGAGCGTGCAAGTGCCGACCCCTGGCGGTGCGGTGCAGCTGAAAGTGCCACCGAACACCCCGGCCGGAAGCCGCATGCGCCTGGCCAGGCGCGGCCTGCCGCGGCCCGACGGCGGTGCGGGCGATCTGTACGCGCTCGTCCAGATCACGGTGCCCGCGACGAGCGGCGAGCAGGAACGCAAACTCTACGAACAGCTCGCGGCCGGCTCCGACTTCGATCCGCGCGCGAACTTTGCACGGGAGAAGCACAGTGGCGGCTGAAAAGGACGGCGTCTGGGTGACGGAAACACAGGAATATTCATTCGCTGAACTCGTGGCCGTTTCCGGCCTGCCAGAGGCGCAGCTGCGCGAACTGGTCGAATACGGCGCCCTGCGGCCCGCGAATGCGGAGGCGGCCAACCCGACGTTCGGCGGTCAATGCCTGCTGAGCGTGCGTGCCGCGCACCGGATCCAGACCAGCTTTGAACTGGAGCCGCACAACCTCGCCCTGGTGGTCTCGCTCCTGGAACGGATCCGCGAGCTCGAGGCGCGGCTGGCCGAACTGCACGCCCAGCAACCGCGTTGATCCTGAGCCTTCAGGCAGAGCGCGGCGGGGGCAACGCCAGGCCCTGCTCCTGTAGCACGCCGCGCAGCAGGTCCGGCCGATCGCTGATCAACCCGTCCACGCCAAGGCCGATCAGGCGCTGCATGTCGGCCGGATCGTTCACGGTCCAGGGCATGACGCACAGCCCGAGGGCGTGGGCCTCCTGCACCAACGCGGCGTTCAGATCCGAATAATCGGGCGCCCAGATGCCGGCACCCGTCGCATGGACGAGCCTTGGGACGGAGCGGCCAAACACCTCAGGATCCAGGCCGCCGAGCCACGGCGAGGGGTTGGCGGCGCCGAGTCGAACCGTATCTCCGCCCGCTTGCTGTGTGGTCGATGCCACGATCCTCACCTGCGGAAGCGGCACGCGCACGGCCGCCAGGACGCGCCAGTCGAAGCATAAAATATTGGTGAGCGCCGCCATGCCGGTGCTGCGCACCGCCTGGGCCAGCAGCCGGACGAAGGATTCCGGCGCCAGCGTCCATTCCGGCTTCTCGGGCGAGACCTTCACCTCGACGCTGACCCGTACGTGGCCGCCCCCCTGAACCCGGATCAGCTCCAGCACGTCCGTGAGCCGAGGAATGTGCTCACCATCCACCGCCTGCTGGTGCGGGAAACGCGCCGCGTAGTCGCTCCCCGGACGGAGCCGCCCGACATCGTAGGCCTGCAGTTCCGCGTAGGTCAGCACGTGGATGGAAGGACCGACGCTTTCCAGGAATCGTCCCCGGGCATCGCGCGTGATGTCGGGATTCAATTGGGCATCGTGACTGACCACGATCACCTCATCCCGGGTAACGAGGCAATCCAGCTCCATCGCGGAGACGCCCAGCGCCATCGCGCGCGCAAATCCGGCCAGCGTATTCTCAGGCCACAGCCCGCGCGCCCCACGGTGACCCTGCAGGTCAAAGCCAGGCCTGGCAATCGTCATGGCTCCAGAATCCCCGGCTATTGCCCTGCCGGGATATTAAAACTATTCTCGCCCCGCGGCGTGATTGGATGCGCCTGCGGAGAATCCTGATGGGTCGTTCAAAACCTCTGCGGCCGGCGCCAATCCTGCTTGCCACCGCGATCCTGACGCTGATGGGATGCGGCAACAACCATGCACCGGCCGGCTCGACGCCGGAGCCGAGCGACGAATCCAAAGTGGTGCGGATCATCACGTGGTCCGACTATGTGCCCGCGGATGTGGTGGAGCTCTTCAGGAAGGAAACCGGCATCCAGGTCCTGGTGACACTCTCGAACAACGAGGAGATCATCTCCAAGCTCCGCGCCACGGGCGGTGCGGGCTTTGATCTGGCGCAGCCCTCGCAGGACCGGCTGCTCGGCGCGCAGCAGGAGTTCCGGATCTACAAGCCGTTCGATGAGTCCAAGGTCAAGCTCGATGAATTCCTGCCCGACCTGCTCGCGACGGTGCGCAAGAACGCCACCATCGACGGCAAGCTCTACGCCCTGCCCTACGTCTGGGGCACAGAAGGCCTGGTCTACAATTCGAAACGCACCACGATCGGTGACTACATGGATCTGTGCCGGCCGGATCTGCGTGGCCGGACGTCGGTGCGTTTGCGCCGCCCGGCCCTGATGGCCTACGCGCTGGCCCTGGGGCAGGATCCGTTCGCGCTCTATGGGAACATCCCCGCCTACACGGCGCTGATGCAGAAAGTAGGCAAGACACTGACGGCGTGCAAGCCGAACTTCCGCTTTTTCTACGACAACAAGGACCAGCTGCTCAACGGCGTGCGCGCCGGCGAGATTGACGCCGCCATGATGTGGGATTCGGGCGGCTGGACGCTGAACCGGGAGAATCCGGACTTCAAGTACATCAATCCGAAGTCAGGTGCGATTGCGTGGATGGACACCTTCGCATTGCCGGCGCGCGGGCGCAACGAACCGGGCGTCTACGCCTGGATCAATTTCGTCATGCGCCCGGAGATCGCGGCCAGGGTCGCCAAGTCCATCGGCAACTTCATGGCGGCCAAGGATGCCGAGAAGTTCATGGACCCGCGGCTGCGGGCGCAATTCAACGAGAGCTTCCCGAACGGCCTGGCGAACATCAAATGGTATCCGGCCATTCCCCCCGGCCTCGAAGAGATCGAGGGCGGCATCCTCGACAAGATCAAGGCGGCCGATTGAACGCCCCGCGGGGCGCCGGAGCGCCGGCCGCTCCGGATCTGGAAGCGCGAGCGGTCAGCAAGCGCTTCGGCGGACACCTCGCCGTCGACAACCTGTCCTTCAGCGTCGAGCGCGGCAGCTTCTTTTCGATCCTCGGGCCTTCGGGCTGCGGCAAGACCACATTGCTGCGAATGATTGCCGGATTCATCCCGCCCGACGCCGGCGATATCGCCATCGGCGGGCGCAGCATGGCCGGGGTGGCGCCCAACCGGCGCCCGGTCAACATGGTGTTCCAGCAGCTGGCGCTGTTTCCCATGATGTCGGTGCGCGAGAACGTCGCCTTCGGCCTGGCACGCCGCGGCGTGGCGCGCGCCGAGCGCGCGCGCCGTGCCGACGCGATGCTCGAGACCGTGGGCCTCGGCGGCGCCGGCGCCAAGCGGGTCGATGAGCTCTCCGGTGGCCAGCGCCAGCGCGTGGCCATCGCCCGCAGCATGGTGCTCGAGCCTACTTTGCTGCTACTGGATGAACCGTTGGGCGCACTGGACCTCAAATTGCGCGAGCATATGAAGATCGAGCTGAAGCAACTGCAGGCGGCCTTCGGCACGACCTTCGTCTACATCACGCACGATCAGTCCGAGGCGCTGGTGCTCTCTGATCACGTCGGCGTCATGAATCGCGGGCGTTTCGAGCAGCTGGGCACGCCGCAGGAACTGTACTACGCGCCCGCCACCCCGTTCGTGGCGGGCTTCGTCGGTGCCAACAACCGGGTGGGCGGCAAGGTGACGGCGCTCGAGGGTGAATACATCGAGATCGAAACACCGCGCGGCTGGATGATTCGCGGGCGCCGCCACAGCGCGCTGACGGTGGGGGCGAGCGTCGAGGTCTTCATCAGGCCGGAGGCGACGGCACTGGGCCGCACGAGCGCGGAGCTGCCGCCCGGGCAGACGGTGCACGCCGGCGATGTCATCAGCCTGCTCTTCGATGGCGCGAACTCGGCCATTTTGCTCAGGGAGCAGCGGAGCGGGTTCGAGTATCGCATCGCGCTGCCCCAGACCGGCGCCTACGCGGACCTGCGGGTCGGTACGCGCGTGTACTTCAGCTTCGAACCGGACCGCGCGGCCTGCTTTGCCGCCGCTGCCCCCGATGCCTGAGGCGAGCTCGACCGCCGCCTGGTACCGCCGCCTGACGATCGGGCTGCTGCTCGCGCCGGTGCTGCTGTGGCTCTTCGGCCTGATCGTGCTGCCGCACGTCGATCTGGCCCTGCTCTCGCTGCGCGAGCGCGTCGCGCCGCGCCAGTACGCACCCAGCCTGGCGCAGTTCCGCACTTTCTTCCAGGAGCCGCTGTACTGGCACGTGTTCGTGAGAACCGCGCTGATCTCGGCGCTGGCCACCGCGCTCACGCTGCTCGTCGCCTTCCCGATCGCCTGGACGATCGCCAAGCTGGCGCGCGGGCGCATGAGTGCGCTGCTGTTCGTGGTATGCCTGATCCCCTTCTGGGTCAGCGAGACGGTGCGGACGCTCGGGTGGATGATCCTGCTGCGCGAATCGGGGGTGTTGCCGAGCCTTTTGGTGCACCTCGGGCTGACCGCCGTGCCGGTGGAGATGCTCTATCACGACGCGACGATCCTGGTCGGACTGGTCTACACCTCGCTCCTGTTCATGGTGGTGCCGCTGGTCGGGAGCCTGGAAAGCCTGGACAACGCCCTGATCGAAGCGGCCTACAACCTCGGCAGCCGGGGCGGAGCGATCCTGCGCGAGATCGTCATCCCGCATGCGGCACCGGGGATCACCGCGGGCTGCATCGTCGTGTTCATGCTGACGCTCGGAAATTACCTGACGCCGACCCTGCTGGGCGGCAAGAACTCGCTGTGGTTCACGGAGCAGATCTACACGCAGTTCATTGTTCGCTTCAACTGGGAACAGGGCGCTGCCTTCGGCTTCCTGCTGCTGGCGCTGTCCACCACGATGGTCTGGTTCGGCCTGAAGCTGAGCGGCCAACGCTTCAGCGACGTGATGCGGCGCACATGATTCCCACGCTTCCGCGACCCGCCTGGCTGCGCACCGCGACAGCGCTCTACGTAATTGCCTTCCTGGTCTTCCTGTTCCTGCCGCTGCTGACCGTCGCCGTGTTCGCCTTCAACGACGCCCCCTACCCGGCGCCGCCATGGCACGGATTCACCCTGGACTGGTTTCTCGGCAGCCGGGCCACCGGCCGCGTCGGGCTGTTTGGCGATCGGGAACTGCTCGGCAGCATCTGGACGAGCTGCATAGTCGCGGTGTGGGTGACCACACTGTCGGTGCTGATCGGCACGGCCAACGCCTTTCTGATGGAGCGCTTCAGCTTTCCGGGCAAGGGCGCCCTGTCCGTCGTCATGCTGGCGCCGCTGGTCATTCCCGGCGTGATCCTCGGCATCTCGATTCTGGCCTTTGCCAGCCGCATCGCCGATCTTTGCAGCGATCTGTTCGGCTGGGAACTGGACTTCCTGAGGCCCGGACTTCCGCTGGTGGTGCTGGGCCAGTTCTCCTATATCGCGGCGATTGCGACGCTGACCATCAGCGCACGGCTGAAGCGCTTTGACCGTACGCTGGAGGACGCGGCACTGAACCTGGGTGCCACGCATCCGGCCGTGCTGTGGACCATCACGCTCCCCTATCTGCGCCCCGCACTGATCGGCTCGGCGGCAATCGCCTTCCTGATGTCGTTTGAAAATTTCAACACGACCCTCATGCTGGTCGGTTCGGACGCGCCGCTGACAATCATGATGTACGGCCGGATGCGTGAAGGGGCCACGCCGGTGCTGAATGCCGTGAGCCTGTTTCTGATCGTGGCTTCCGCCACGCTTGCCCTGACGCTGATGCGGCGCGGGCGGCGCGAGGCAGCTTAGGCATCTTCAGTCGCCGTTTTGCAGGCGCAGAACGCGCGAATGTCGCTAATCGCTAACGACCGTGATCGCGTCGGCTTCGAACTCCGCCACAATCGTGTGCACGTAGACTGAAATAATTGCAGGACCACTCATGTGCAGACTCCGCCCCGTCGTCTGTTCTAGAGCGACCCCCAGTACTATCTTCGCAAGGAGTTTGTTCTTCGCAGTTCTTGCCCTTTCAGCCGCTGGATGTACCACCAATGCTGTGCCGGCCGCCCAAAGCGGTCCGGCATCCGCCTGTTCAGCCAGCGGTGGAAAGTACCTCGGTGATATGAAGTGTCAGTTGCCAAACGGGTCCGTCACGGAAATTCTCACTGGCGCCGAAGCGGCCAGAGCTTGGCTCTCCGCCACCCCCGTGGACCCCAGAAGCCCGCACTCGTGGGCATTGGCAACGACTGCCATGATTTTTGAAGTCAATGGAAGTCGCCACGATTTACTGGCAGGTACCTCCCTGACACCCGACGGCCAGGAACGCGCCAAACGCCTACTATCAAACGGGTGGAGCATCAATGATCGTGCCGACCTGTTGGATAGGCTTACCTGGCTGCAGTTCGAAGGACACCGCTCCGCTTTCGAAGCACTTGGGCAGCAGGTGGATGCAATGGACGAGCAAGAATTCATGGCGGCCAAGGCCGCCCTCTTGACGAGCGAACAGGAACTGCAACAGCTGGATGTCGTTCGTCAGAATCATCGTCAGTTGGGTCAAAAGGGGATTTTGGCCTGGGATCTCATTCGCTACATCGCGCTGTGCCGCTGGGGCTTTCGTGCTGGCTATATGTCGGAGCCGGAGGCATGGGATTACATCATGCCGGCTGCCCTTAGACTCCAGCAGACTTTCACATCGTGGGAAGATTTGCAGACCGACTATCTGATTGGGCGCAAATTTTGGTCAGCGGAGCAGACGGAAGGAATAGGTAACCAGTTTCAAGCGATCTATAACAAATTCATTCGGCATCCGGCCAGTCCATGGAATGTGAATCCCTGGGTCATGGACTTGGGTGTCACCACGCCGCTGCCTATTGCAGCGAACTAAAGGTTTCGCGACGCTCCTCCCGACGCCGATGCGGCGCGGGCGGCGGCAGGAAACTTAGCGCCTCTGCAGGCCCTGCCCCGCAATAGCCACCGGGAAGCGGCTGCCCATGCCTTAAGGTAGGCTATGGGCCTACTAACAAAGAGTCCTTGTATGACTGACCGCGCTGACGCGACGGGGGCGCCGTGACCGACTCGGGCAAGGCGGTGTTCCTGAGCTACGCCACCCAGGACGCAAATGCCGCGCTGCGCCTTTGCGAAGCTCTGCGCGCCGCGGGGATCGAAGTGTGGTTCGATCAGAGCGAGCTGCGGGGAGGCGATGCCTGGGATGTGCTGATCAGACGGCAGATTCGCGACTGCGGTCTGTTCGTCGCGCTGATCTCCGCGAATACCAATGCACGCAGCGAGGGTTACTTCCGGCTGGAGTGGAAGCTCGCCGTCGAGCGCTCGCACCTGATGGCTGACGACCAGCCCTTCCTGCTACCGCTGGTCATTGATGGGACA
>DATFUG010000221.1:0-4573 GCA_035261025.1 Steroidobacteraceae bacterium
CAGGAACGCCTGCAGCTGCAACGGCTCGGTCTGCAGCAGCTGCAGCAGCAGGTCTGACTGCGACTCGGAGCTGGCGCGCAGCTGCTCGAGCTCGCGCTGCAGCAGGACATGATCGGTGACGTCGGCCACGACTCCGAGCACAAAATCCGACTGCTTGGCCTCGCCGCGGGTGCGCCGGAACGAGAATGACAGGTAGCGCAGCTCCGGCGCGCCAAACGGCTTCTGGAAGCTGACTTCGATCTGGTTCAGGGGATTGACGGACTCGATCAGCTCCTCGTTGACCTTTTCCTTCTGCAGCAATCCCAGGTACTTGGTGGCTGCCAGCAGCGTTCTCTCGTCGACCAGCGGGCGCAGCAGGTCTTCGAAGTTCTTGCCGCCGGGGGAGGCGATGCGCAGTAGCGGCAGGAGCGAGTCCGAGTGGGCGCCGCCGATACGGCCGTCGCGGCCGATCAGAAACAGGCCCTCGCGCACCGTGCCGAGGATGTTGCCGATCTGGCGCTGCGCCTCGCCGGCGGTGCGCGCGGCGCGGCCCGCGCGCCAGGCGAAATACAGCATGGTGACCAGCAGCAGCGCGGCCAGCGCGGCGCCACCGAGCAGCAGCGCGCGCAGCGACTTGCCGTCGCGCACCACGCCTTCACGCAGCAACGCGGCAAGCCGGGCCAGCTCATTTGCCAGGGCGTTGGTGTTGGTCGATTGCGTGGCGAGGACCTCGTCGGCGACGCGCTTGAGCTGGGCGCCGGCCCTGGTGAGCGCCGAGCCGGAGGCGCTGTCGGCGTAGAGGTCGGCGGACTTCGTGTTGCCGAGCCGCTCGAGCCCGGCGTCCAGCGGCCGCCAGTGGTGCTGCGCCTGCTCGAACAGCGCAACGGCGTCGGCGCCCGAACCGGCTTCCTGGACGGCCACGGCGAGCTTGGAGTAGGCCTGGTTGCTGCCGTTGCGGCTGACTGCCAGGGCGCGCAGGGAGTCCCCCACATAGGTCCGCGTCTCCAGTCCGCGCTGGATCAGCGTCAGTTCGGAACGCATGAGCTGCGGTTCCGCGACCAGTCCCGAGGCCACCTGCAACGCCGTGGAAGCCGACTGCAGACGCGCGGCGAGGCGCACGCCCGTGAACAGCAACAGCGCCAGCGCCACTGCACAGGCCATCGCCACCGTGATCGGCAACCACTGTACGCGGTGGGTCAGGGACAGGCGGGCCATACGCTACTCCACGGCGAAAATTCGAACTCTAGGGTTTGAAGCTGATCCGGACACGGGAGCGCCGGGCCGGCTCGCCGGCGAGCGCGCTGGTGTCGTAACGGCCGCCGGTCACGGCCGCCATGGCGGCGGCATCGAATATTCCCGGGGGACTCGCTTCGATCACCTTCGGTTTGCTCGCGCGGCCCTTGCTGTCGAGCAGGAACTCGACGATGACGTAGCCGGCTTTCCCGGCCTCCAGGGCCTGCGGCGGATACACGGCGCTGAGCGGCTTGAGGGGCTTGGCGGGCAGGAATTCCGGTTGCGCCGCGGGGCCCGCGGCGGCCACCGGCGGAGCGGCGGCTGCGGCTGCGGCCGCTGCGGCCCGATCGTGCGCGGCGTCCATGTCAGATTCCAGCTGGCGGCGGGCGCTGGCGAGCTCGTTGGTGCTGCCGTATTCGGCCGCGGCGCCCAGCAATTGCTGCGCCAGCTCGAATTGCGTGGCGTGGCCGGCGCTTTGTGCGCGCGCCAGCAGCGCGAGCTGCAATTCGTGCTGTACGCTGACCGTCAGCGGGCTCGTACGGTTCAGCTGCACCATGTCTTGGGCCAGATCGTGCGCATTTTCGCTGGCGGGTTGGAGCAGCGCGCCGCCGTTGATCGCCGTGCGTGCCCGGGCGGCGAGCGCATTGAGCTGCGCCGTGGCGTTGTAGCTCTCCAGCGTGTGGCGCAGGTCGGCGAGGGTGGCCCGATCGCCGCCGGCGGCGGCGTATTGCGTGATGAGCTGAGTGGCCGCGTTGACGTCGCCATTGGCAATCGCGTTACGGGCCTGGACGGGCAGGGCGCGCTGCCGTGCCGCGCCGATGTCGGTCTGCAGTCTGGTCATGGATTCAGGAGCGATGCCCGCGTCGCGGAACGCAGCCACCATTCGTGTGGCGTCGTCCGGGCGGCCGGCGGCAAGATCGGACTGGATGCGCGACTTGGCCACCGACAACAGGCGCTGCATGCCGTCGCGTGCTTCCTCGTTTTGTGGGTCCTGGGCCAGCACCGCACCGTACAGTTCCAGCGCGCTGTCGCCGTGGGCGGCACCATCCATGCCGGGCAGCAACGTCCGTTCATCACGGAACGCGACCCTCGCGTCCGAGAGCAGTTCGAGGATCGTGCGGTGTGGGGCAGGAGCCGGAGCGGTGCTGATCGCCGGCGTCGCGCCGGCCGGCGTCTGCGCGGCGCTGCCCGGCGCCGGCCGTGCGGGTGCGGTGGTGTCGATGGCACGGCCAGGGATGCTCGTCGGCGCAGCCACGGTGGGTGTGGCATGCCGCGTGGGCCGTCCCGCAGGAGCCGGGCCGCCCAGGAAATACCAGCTGGCGCCGGCGGCGAGCAGCAGCACCAGTCCGGCCCACAGCCAGGGACGGGAGCGTCCTGCGTAATCAGGTCCGGCGAGGTCCCGGAAGGCATTCGAGGTGATCGCCGTGGCGGCCGCTTCCATGCGCAGCTCGATCGCCATGAGCGCTTCCGGCAGCTGCGCGGCCAGCGTGCCGCGCTCGACGACGGCACTGACCATGCCACGCGCGAGCGGGCTGGCCCAATCGATCGCCTTGCCGTCCGCGCAGATGACGAGCAGGGGAGCGAGGGGATGCTGCTGTTCGATGCGGGCGGCCTGCGCGCGCGCGTCATGTCTGGCGGTTGCATCGATGATCAGCAGCCAGGGCGCGAGGCTCCCGGCCTCGATCTGGTCGGCGGCTTCTATCGGGCGGCTGCGATAGCGATCCCCGAGCAGCGGGCCGAGTTCCAGCAGCAGGCCGTCGTCGCCCGACAGCAGGTACAGGTCCTTGCGCCGCCCGGTCCCCGCCACAGCCGGCTTATTGCGACGTTCCTGACTGGGTTTGCTGCTGGCTTGTCCTTGGATTGGCACCGCGTCAGGTCTCCGGATTCATTGTTCTAAATGTGGTTGCTGGCGCCTCCGGCCGCCTCGGACGGGTTCACAATTTCGATGCGACAGAATGTGGCCCGGCACGGCGCGTGCGGGCAATGTGGAATCCATCACACTTGGGGGCCAAATGGCGCGATTTGCGCCTAACGCGGCCGGCAGACCTGGGCCACCGCGGCGGCCAGCATTTCGACGTCGGCGGGCCCGTGCGCCGTGGACAGGAAGCCCACCTCAAAGGCGCTCGGCGCCAGGTACACGCCGGCGGCGAGCAGGGGATGATAGATCGCGCTGTAACGCTGTGCGCAGCCGGGCGGATAGTGCGCCGGACTGCGCAGCGGCGTGGCGGCACCCGCTTCGCCGGCCAGGCACAGCCAGAAGATGGAACCCACGCGCTGCACCACCAGTCCGGCCACGGCCTGGAGTGCCTGCGACAGTTGCGCGCCGCGCGTCTCGAGCTGCGCGTAGGCGCTGCCATCGCTGAGCTGGCGCAGGGCGGCCAGCCCGGCGCACATCGCGACCGGGTTGGCGCTGAGCGTGCCGGCCTGGTAGACCGGCCCTGCCGGCGCGACGAGCTGCATCAACTCGCGCCTGCCGCCGTAGGCGCCGACCGGAAAGCCGCCGCCGATGATCTTGCCGTAGGTCACCAGGTCGGGGGTCACGCCCGCCAGCGGCGCATAGCCCTGGAATCCCACGCGGAAGCCGGAGATCACTTCATCGAAGATCAACAGCGCGCCGTGACGCGCCGCGAGCCGTGCGAGCGCGCGCAGGAACTCCCCGCGCTGCGGGAGCAGGCCGTAGTTGGCCGGGAGCGGCTCGATGATCGCGGCAGCGAGCTCGCTGCCGTGGCGCGCGAAAAGGGTTTCGAGCGCGGCCTCGTCGTCGAGCGGCGCGATGACGGTCTCGCGGCTCGCCATCGCACCCAGGCCGGCGCTGTCCGGCAGTGGCGCATCGGCCAGCCCGGAGCCGGCCTTGAGCAGCATGGAGTCGGCATGGCCGTGGTAACAGCCCTCGAATTTCAGGATTTTCGAGCGCCCGGTCGCGCCACGCGCCACGCGCAGCGCCGACATCACCGCTTCAGTGCCGGAATTCACGAAGCGCAGCATCTGCACCCAGGGTATGCGGCTGGTGATGTACTCGGCGAGCTCGAGGCTGTAGGGCTCGGCCGTGCCCAGGCTCCAGCCACGGCTCATGGCGCCTTCGACAGCCTCGCGCACGGCGGCATTGCCATGCCCGAGGATCATGGGTCCGAAGGCCATGCAGAAATCGAGGTACTCGCGCCCGTCCACATCGATGAGACGCGCCCCGCGCCCGCCGGTCATGAACACCGGTGTTCCCCCGACGCTGCGGAAGGCGCGCACCGGGGAGTGCACGCCGCCGGGCGAGACCTCAAGGGCGCGCGCGAACAGCGCTTCCGAGCGGCTCACAGATCCAGCAGCTCGCGCGCCTGGCGCGCGCCGTAGGTGATGATCATGCTGGCGC
>DATFUG010000222.1:0-3403 GCA_035261025.1 Steroidobacteraceae bacterium
GAGACTAGTTGCCTGAGGCGAAATGCTGTCTGAAGCGATCGAGCGCGAACGCAAGGAATGCTCGCGTTGTCGGGTCATTGGGCTTCACGCGCGCCTTCAACGTGGGCTGAGAGTCGAACGGCCCCTGCTCGAGCGCAAAGAACGCCTGGACTATCTGCTTGTCGAGCGCTATCTGCGCATACCCGCGGAGCGATAATGGGATGTCGCCATTATCGGCCAGCACCAGGGTCTGTCCGTTGAAGGTCGCCGTCACGTCCGTGCCTGCCAGTGCTTTAGCCTGAGCATCCAGACCAAGGGCGCGCACTAGAGCAATCGCGAGGTCGAGTCTGCTAATGAGACCTCCCGGATTGAATGATGTGCCGCCAGCGCTCATCATCCCCTGCGGAGTGAAGTTCCAATCGCGAAGGGTCGAGCCGTTTGCAGTAACGGCTTCCGCAATCGCTTCGAGGTCCCCTGTCACATCGGTGAACCTCGCGGTTCCGGCGAGCGACTGACGCAAGGCAGTGTTCAGCACAAGCAATCGCGCGAAGTCCTGGCGCACGACGTTCGATTCGGGTCGGAACGTCCCGTCTGAAAATGTATCCATCATTCGGTTCTTGATCGCCGATTCGATTTGAGCCTGCGCTGGATGACCTTGAATGTCGGGAATAGCGGCCAGGGTAAACTGCAGTTGCGTGATCGTGCCGTCCACCGGACCAGGGGCGGCCGCACCAGAGGTAGGCAAACTGAAGTTGGGTACCGCCGCCAGGCCACGGACCCCGCGCACCTCCAACAGCCACTGGCCAGGTACCGGATTATTAACGACGACTTCGCGATTGGGCGCATCAAGGATCGGTAGCGTGATTCCGCTCGAGAAACTCGCGCCGGTCGGATCCGTCAGCAGCAGGCCTATCGTGTTGCCGTCTCCGGTCATCAGCGCGTTATCTATGTTCGCAAACACGTCGAGCACGCTTATGCCTGCTTGAACGGTGAATGTTCTCGAATTGGGAGAACCGGGACCAGGTAGCGCTGCTGGATTGTAGTCAACGCGAAACGTGCTTGGATTCTGCGGAAAATCCGGATTGGTCGGCTTGCTGACGCTGAACAGCGCGTTGAACTGTCTGAGGTCGACAGCGCCGCTGTATGTGCCATAGAGCTTGGAGCGATTGAAGACCTTGTCGATGGCAGCGTAAGCGTTCAAATAGCCCGCGCCAACCTCGAATTCCGAGAAGCCCGGCATCTGTGAAGCCGTCTGTTGAAGTATCTGCTTAATCTCGTCTGGGGAAAGAGTGGGATCGGCGTCTAACATCAGCCCCACGGTGCCGGCAATGAAAGGAGTGGCCATCGACGTGCCGCTTATCTGCGTATAGAACGGCACGAAGGCAACCGGGAGCTCCAGATCGGAGTCGAGACCGTTTGCAAACATGTTTGTCTTCGAGCGAACAGAGACGACATCCGAAGTGAACTTACCCTCACTTGAGGCGAATTCCCGTCCGGTCCCGGGCGCGGTAATGGCCGGAGCGGTGAAGTCATCGTTCGGATCGCCATTGGCAAGGCGGTCCGCACTTGGTATACCGCGAGAAGAAAACCCTGCAAGCCCGCCCTCTTTCGTGCCCGCGGCTACACCGATCACCCATGGCGCAGCTGCGTAAGGATTCAACGTGTCCTTGCCCGGACCCGAGTTACCTGCAGCGAACACGACGACGATATTGAGATCGTGGGCGTTCTTGCTTGCAATATTGACAGGGTCATCCGGGTTGAACCGTCCGTTCGTTCCCCAGGAGTTCGAGATTACTCGAATGTTGTAAGTGAACTGATTGGCAATCGACCATTCGAACCCGCCGAGCGCGTTCAGTATGAACAACACGGCTCCCGAACCGGCGCCGATCAGCTTTGCGCCCGGTGCAACGCCGGCGTAGAGCCCGCCTGACGCCGCGCCGTTCCCGCCCACGATTCCCGCGACGTGTGTTCCGTGACCCACGTTCAAATCAGTGTCGGGTTGGTTTTCGATTGTCAGGACAGGCGTAAATCCGGAAAGCGTCTCGGTATCAGTCACGATCTGAACGTTCTGGATTACGTGTTCAGGAAAATGCAGATCGGGATGCGTCGCATCGATGCCTGAGTCGTTGATAACGATTGCGAAGTTTCCGGCTCCCGAGACAGGCCGACCGCCGTTTGCATTGGTGAACGCCGGATCAGTCCGCAACCTATCAACCCCACAAAGCACGCGGGTCTGATTGTTGTAGTAGGTCAGCCGGTCGTTGGACCAGACTGACCGCACTGCCGAATTTGCGGCTAGCGCTCTGACCTGACCGGCAGTTGCTGGCGCACCCACCATGCCCAGGCGCGCGTAAGTTATGCCTTTAGTGATGCCGATGCTCCGCAACAGGTTGAGGTGCGAAGTTGCGAGACCGCCGCTGGTATTGAACGCGACGACCACAACACCGACCGGGGCCGAATCAGCGAGACCGGACAATTTGACCGAAAGTGTCGGGCCTAGCGTGCCAGCCGAAGCCGCGCCTAGGAAAAATGCGAACGCGGCTGTGCAGCCCACGTGAGCCAAAACCTTGATCAATCGTTGCGAACCGGCGAAAAAGGACTGGGCATCGTGATGCCGAAAGGCTTTCATGGCTCCTCCTTGGCTTTTTGTAGTTGGGGAGCTACGCTAAACGGACTATGTTGCGTTCCGTCATGTGGTCCGATGTGCCGATCGGACTGTCGGCCCTTGGCCATTGAGGCAAAGCTGCTACAATCCGCCCGCTACTTAGACCGATGCAAAGCTGGCTGCCGCCAGCTTTTTTGTTTATGGAACCCGCCCAGTGATCGTCGCCTCCGGTATCGCCATGCAGTTCGGGGCCAAGCCCCTTTTCTCGGATGTCTCCGTGAAGTTCGGCAGCGGGAATCGCTATGGGCTGATCGGGGCGAACGGTTGCGGCAAGTCCACGTTCATGAAGATCCTGGGCGGGGAGTCGGAGCCCTCCGCGGGGTCGGTGGCGATCGACGCGAACGAGCGGGTGGGGAGGCTGCGGCAGGATCAGTTCGCGTTCGAGAGCGAGCGGGTGCTGGATGTGGTGCTGCAGGGCCACGCCGAGATGTGGGCGGCGATGCGCGAGCGCGACGCGATTTATGCGGATCCGAATGCGGGGGAGGCCGAGTTCCTGCATGCGGCGGAGCTGGAGGCGAGGTATGCGGAGTACGGCGGCTACACTTCGGAGGCGCGCGCGGGCGAGCTGCTGCACGGCCTGGGGGTGGCGACGGCGCAGCACCAGGGGCGGATGAGCGCGGTGGCGCCGGGATGGAAGCTGCGGGTGCTCCTCGCGCAGGCGCTCTTCGGCGATCCGGACATCCTCTTGCTGGATGAGCCGACCAACAACCTGGACATCAACAGCATCCGCTGGCTGGAAGACGTGCTCAACCAGCGCAC
>DATFUG010000223.1:0-7901 GCA_035261025.1 Steroidobacteraceae bacterium
GCACAGGCAGTCCGCTCCGTGGGCCGTATCTTCGAAGTCCGCAAGCACGCCATGTTCGCGCGCTGGAACCGCATGGCGAAGCAGTTCGCGCGCATCGCCAAGGACATCGCCATGACGGTGAAGTCCGGCGGGCCGGACCCGGCCTCCAACCCGACGCTGCGGCGGGTGATCCAGAATGCGCGCGCCGTCAACATGCCCAAGGACAAGGTCGAGGCCGCCATCAAGCGCGCCTCGGGGCGCGACGCCACCAACTACCACCAGTCAATGTACGAAGCCTACGCGCCGCACGGGGTCGCGCTGCTGGTCGAGACGGCGACCGACAATCCCACCCGCACGGTCGCTCATGTGCGCAACATCATCACCAAGCACGGCGGGAATCTCAGCACCAGCGGGAGCGTGGCCTTCCAGTTCCGCAAGATGGGCGTCTTCCGCCTCGATCCGGCGGGGATCGAGCAGGACGAGCTCGAGCTGGACATGATCGATCACGGCCTGCAGGAGATGGGCGAGAGCAGCGGCGATAAGGGCGAGCCGCAACTGGTGCTGCGCTGCGAGTTCGCGGATTTCGGCCAGCTGCAGGAGGCGCTGGAAAGAAGGCGCCTCGCGCCGCTCTCTGCCGAGCACGAATACATCTGCAGTTCACCCACCGAGCTGCCCGAGGCGCAGGCCGCCGAGGTGCTCGAGCTCATCGATCAGCTCGAACAGGACGAGGACGTGCAGCACGTGTTCCACACGCTGGCCTGAATCCTTGCGCTAGCGATCGATCCGTGTCGAGAGCACGATCGAGGATTCGGTGCGATCGACGCCCTCGATGGTCCCGATCCGATCGAGGAGCTGGTCCATCTCCCCGACCGAATCCGTGACCACGATCGCGATGAATTCGTGCTGGCCGCTGACCGAGTAGAGTTTGCGCACCTCCGGCAGCGCGCGCAGCGCCGCCTCGACGCGCGCCAGCACCTTCTGCACGGCGGCAATCATGACCTGCGCCTGGATCTGGTCCCGCTCCTGGTCGGCCCCCATGCGCACCGTGAACCCGGTGATCACCCGCCGTGCCAGCAGCCGCTCGATGCGGCTGTGCACCGTGGTGCGCGATACGCCCAGCTGGCGCCCGAGCAGCGCCGTGGACATGCGTGCGTTCTCGCGCAGCAGCGCCAGTATCCTGCGATCGACCGCATCGATTAGCATAGCGGCGATATTATACGTCATAGTGACGAGAAATTCCCGTCATAATGGCATTATTGGGGCTGCTTTTTGTCAGCGACTGCCCGACCATGGCGGGTCAGATTCAAGGAGAACGCCATGCATCGCATCGCCATCGTCGGCGCTGGAAAGATCGGTCACATGATTGCCGATCTGTTGAGCCATTGCGGCGACTACCAGGTCGCCGTCATCGACAAATCGGTGGAACAGCTCGAGCGCTTGCGCCTGGCGACCCCCGTGGAATGCATCGCGATCGACGTCAACGACCCGGACGCGGTCGCCGCGGCGCTGCGCGGCCGCTTCGCCGTCTTGAGCGCCGCGCCCTTCCAGGTCACCGGCCGGATCGCGGAAGCCGCGGCGATGGCCGGCGTGCACTACCTCGATCTGACGGAAGACGTCGCCAATACCCGGCGCGTGCGTGCGCTGGCGGCCACCGCCAGGACGGCCTTCATTCCGCAGTGCGGACTGGCGCCGGGCTTCATCACCATCGTCGGTTACGATCTGGCGAAGCGTTTCGACCAGCTTCAGGACGTACGGTTGCGCGTCGGGGCCCTGCCGCAGTATCCCTCGAACGCGCTGAACTACAATCTCACCTGGAGCACCGACGGCGTCATCAATGAATACTGCGAGCCCTGCGAGGAGATCTCCAACGGCGAGCTCGTCAATGCCCCGCCGCTCGAGGAGCGCGAGGAATTTTCGCTCGACGGCGTCACCTACGAGGCCTTCAATACCTCCGGCGGCGTCGGGACGCTGTGCGAGACGCTGCGCGGCCGGGTGCAGAACCTCAACTACCGCACCATCCGCTATCCGGGCCACGCCGCCATCATGAAGGCCCTGCTCCAGGACCTGCGGCTGCGCGAACGGCGCGAGGTGCTGCGTGACATACTGGAGCACGCCCTGCCCACCACCCTGCAGGATGTCGTCATCGTATTCGTCACGGTCACCGGCATGAAGAAGGGGCGCCTGGTGCAGGAAACCTACGCCAACAAGGTCTACGGCCAGGCCTTCCACGGCGTGGAGCGCAGCGCCATCCAGCTCACGACCGCGGCGGGGATCTGCGGCGTGCTCGATCTGCTGGCCAAGGGCCACCTGCCGCAGCAGGGTTTCATCCGGCAGGAAGACGTGTCACTCGATAAATTCCTCGCCAACCGCTTTGGCAGGGTCTATGCCATGCGTGAACGCCAAGTCATGGAGGTACCGGCAGCGTGAATTACCAGACGATTTTAAGGGAGGCCGGCATTCCGGCGCTGGCGCGGGTCGAGGGAGGGATCGAAGCCCGCACACCGATCGACGGGTCCGTACTGGGGCCGCTCCCGGCCGACAATGCGGCGATCGTAGAAGCCAAAATCCAGGCCTCCATCAGCGCCTTTCAGACCTGGCGCAGCGTCCCGGCGCCCCAGCGCGGCGAGCTGCTGCGCCGCTTCGCGGAGCGGGTGCGCAAGGACAAGCAGTCGCTCGGCCGCCTGATCTCACTCGAGGCGGGCAAGATCCTCAGCGAGGGCCTGGGCGAGGTGCAGGAAGTCATCGACATCTGCGATTTCGCCGTCGGTCTCTCGCGCCAGCTCTACGGCCTGACGATCGCGTCCGAGCGCCCCGGCCACCACCTGCTCGAGCGCTGGCACCCGCTGGGCCCGGTGGGCGTGATCACCGCCTTTAACTTCCCGATGGCGGTGTGGACCTGGAATGCGGCGCTCGCGCTGGTGTGCGGCGACACGGTGCTGTGGAAGCCCTCGGAGAAGACCATGCTGTGCGCGCTGGCACTGCATCGGAAGCTCGATGAAGTGATCGCCGATTCTCCGGGCGTCCCTGCGGCCATCTCGCAATTGCTGATGGGTCGCCGCCCGGTGGGCGAACAGCTGGCCGACCACCCTGCCATCGCATTGATCAGCGCCACGGGCAGCACGGCCATGGGCCGCGCGCTCGGGCCACGCGTGGCCGCACGCTTCGGCCGCACGCTGCTCGAACTGGGCGGCAACAATGCCGCGATCGTCGCGCCGACGGCCGACGTCCCCTTGAGCCTGCGGGCCATCGTGTTTGCCGCCGCCGGGACCGCCGGCCAGCGCTGCACCTCGCTCCGCCGGCTGTTCGTGCACCGGAGCCTGGTGGCCAAGCTTCAGCCCATGCTGCGCAAGGCCTACGCCAGCCTTCCCGTAGGCTCGCCGCTCGAAGCGGGCACGCTGGTGGGCCCGCTGATCGACGGCGCGGCCTTCGAGCGCATGCAGTCCGTCCTGGCGGCCGTGCGGCAGGCCGGCGCCACTGTGGTGGGCGGCGAGCGCGTGCAGCCGCCCGGCCTCACCGGCGGATTCTATGTGCGCCCGGCGCTGGTCGAGGCGGAAGCGCCCATCCCCATGATGGCCGAAGAGACCTTCGCACCGATCCTGTACGTCGTGCCCTACGACTCCTTCGAAGGGGCGCTCGGCATGCAGAACGATGTGCGGCAGGGCCTGTCCTCGGCGATCTTCACCAATGACATGCGCGAGGCGGAGACCTTCCTGTCCGCGACCGGGAGCGACTGCGGCATCGCCAACGTAAACACCGGTCCCAGCGGCGCCGAGATCGGCGGCGCGTTCGGCGGTGAAAAGGAAACCGGCGGCGGCCGCGAGTCGGGCAGCGATTCGTGGAAGACGTACATGCGCCGCCAGACCCAGACGGTCAATTACTCCAGGCAGATGCCGCTCGCGCAGGGCGTGCAGTTTCCCGTTGACTGAATGCGGCCCGGCGCCGAGGATCCACGCATGAATCCGCTCGACCTATACGACCTGCGCGGCGCCCTCACCGAGGATGAGCAGCTGGTGCAGGACAGTGTCGCCCGGCTGGTGGACACGCAGGTCCTGCCCGTGATCCAGGACTGCTTCGAGAACCACCGCTTTCCCCGCGAACTGGTGCCGGAGCTCGCGGCCCTCGGATTGCTCGGCGCCAACCTGGAAGGCTACGGCTGCGCGGGCCTGAATGCCACCGCCAGCGGCCTGATCTGCCAGGAACTCGAACGGGGCGATTCGGCCCTGCGCAGCTTTGTCTCGGTGCAGTCCTCGCTCGCGATGTACCCGATCAGGACCTACGGCAGTGCCGCGCAGATGGAGCAGTACCTGCCGCGCATGGCCAGGGGCGAGCAGATCGGCTGCTTTGGGCTGACCGAACCGCATGGTGGCTCGGATCCGGGGAACATGAAGACCAAGGCGCGACGCAAGGGCGGGGACTGGCTGATCAGCGGTGCGAAGCTGTGGATCACCAATGCCACCATCGCGGATCTGTGCATCTGCTGGGCCGACACCGAGGAAGGCATTAGCGGCTTCATCGTCGAGAAAGGCACGCCGGGATTCACGAGCACGGAGATCGAGCACAAGTTTTCCCTGCGCGCTTCCAGCACGGGCGCGCTGTATTTTGACGAAGTGCGCGTGCCCGACGCGCAGCGCCTGCCGGGCGTGAAGGGCCTCAAGGGGCCTCTGTCCTGCCTGACTCAGGCGCGCTACGGCATCGCCTGGGGCGTGATTGGCGCGGCGCAGGCCTGCCTCGCGCAACTGATCGAGTACACGGGAACACGCGAACTGTTCGGCCGCGCGCTGTCGCGCAACCAGGCGATCCAGGTGCGGCTCGCCGAAATGGCGCGCGGCATCACCACCGCGCAGATGCTGGTGCTGCAGCTCGGGCGCCTCAAGGACCGGGACGCGTTGCAGCCGGTACAGGTCTCGCTGGCCAAGTGGCACAACTGCCGCATGGCGCTTGAGGTGGCGCGGGATTGCCGCGACATGCTGGGTGCCGCCGGCATCAGCGCCGAGTTTGCCCCGATCCGCCATATGCTAAATCTCGAGAGTGTCATCACCTACGAGGGCACGGAGACCGTGCATCAGCTGGCCGTCGGGCGCGAGCTGACCGGTCACAGCGCCTACTGAGCCGCCGCCTCGGTGAGAATTCGCGTCCACTCGGACCTGCATCTCGAGTTCCAGGACTGGATTCCCCCGCCCGTAGCGGCCGAGGTGGTCGTGCTCGCCGGCGACATCCATGTCGGAGTCCAGGGCCTGCCCTGGGCGCGCCGGCATTTTGCCGATTCGCACCTCATCTACGTGCCCGGCAACCACGAATACTACGGCGGCGAGATGGAATCGACGCTGGAGCAGTTGCGGCAGATCGCCGCAGCCGAGGGCATCGCGCTCCTGGACTGCGATACCGTGCTGATCGACGGCGTGCGCTTCCTGGGCGCCACGCTCTGGACCGACTTCGCGCTGTACGGCTCCGATGCGGACGCGATCGCGCGGGCCCAGGCCGTGGCTTGGCTCCGCATGGTCGATTACCGCCGGATCAACCGGCGTGGCGCGGGCCGGCTCGAGCCCGAGGACACCCGCGGCATCCATCAGCGCCAGGCGGCATGGCTGGCGGAGCAACTCGCGCGGCCCTTCGCCGGCGCAACGGTGGTGGTGACCCACCATCTGCCGCACGCGCGCAGCGTGCACCCGCGCTACGAGGGTGACCCGCTCAATCCCAGCTTCGCCTCGGATCTCTCTGTGCTGGTGCGCGCTCCGGTGCAGCTGTGGATCCACGGGCACACGCACGAGTCGATCAACTACCAGATCGACGGCACCCGCGTGGTGTGCAATCCTCGGGGCTATCTGCCGCAGGAGCCGAATGACTCATTTGACCCGGAACGAGTGGTCTGCGTGACACAGGAGGGGTGAATGCTGAAGCTCCTGGAGAAGCGCTCCATCGATTACGTGCCGATTGCCGAACGCCACGGCAAGGTGTGGCACCTATGGCCGATCTGGTTCAGCGGCGATGCGCACCTGGCGACCATTGCGGTCGGCGTGCTGGGGATCGGGCTGGGCGGGAATCTGTTGTGGACTGCCATCGCGGTCATCACCGGTTGCGCGCTGGGCACCTTCTTCATGGCCTTTCATTCGACCCAGGGACCGCAGCTCGGACTTCCGCAGCTGATCCAGTCCCGCCCGCAGTTCGGCTACATGGGCGCATTGCTGGTGTGGGTGGTCGCCATGGTCGCCTACATCGGCTACAACGCGTTCAACGAAGTGCTGGTGGCACAGACCATCCGCCAGCTGTCCGGCGCGCAGCACGGCATCGATGCGCCGGTCATCATTGTGTTCACGCTGCTGGCGGCCGCCATCGCAGCGGTCGGCTATGACTGGATCCATCGCACCCAGCGCTGGATTGCCTACACCATGATCGCCGTCATGCTGGTGTATTCAATCGCGGTCGGCGTGGTCATGCGGCTGCCGGCGCACTACTGGGACGTGCACGATTTTCGCACGATCCCGTTCCTGGTGCAGTTCTTCGCCGCCGCGGCCTATCAGCTCAGCTGGTCGATCTACGTCTCGGACTACTCGCGCTACCTGCCGCGCGAAGTGTCGGTCAGCGAATCCTTCTGGTGGACGTACCTGGGCGCCTTCATTGGCGGCGTGTGGATGATGCTTCTGGGCACGGTCGCGGCGGCGCTCAACCCGCAGGCCGAAGTCGCCGCCGCAGTGCAGATGTCCGCGGACGCGGTGCTGCCGGGTCTCGGGCTGCCGCTGCTGATCACCGCGCTCCTGGGCCTGGTGACGATCTCGAGCCTGAATTTCTACGGCGCCTCCCTCACGCTGCTGTCGGTCGCCGACTCGCTCCGGCCTGGCTGTGCCTCCACGGCCAAGCGGCTCATCAGCCTGGGGCTGGCCACCGCCGCCTCGATCGCGATTGCGCTTCTGGCCTCGAAGGACTTCGTCAACCGCTTCGGCGATCTGCTGGCGGTGCTGCTGTATCTATTTACGCCGTGGACCGCGATCAACCTGATCGACTTCTATGTCGTGCGCAAGGGCCATTATTCGATCCGCGAAATCTTCAATCCGCGCGGCATGTACGGCCGCTGGAACTGGCGCGGCCTGCTGTCCTACGCGGTCGGCTTCGTCGTCATGATCCCCTTCTTCAGCACCGGGCTGTACCGGGGCGCGGTGGCACGCGCCCTCGGCGGCGCGGATCTGGCCATGCTGGTAGGACTGCCGGTCGCATCGCTCCTCTACTGGGCGTTGTGCCGCAACCTGGACCTGCAATCGGAACTGCGCCAGGTGCGGCTGGCCGATGCGGGGCTTGACCCGGACATGCCGGCGATCGGACCGTGAAGTACAAGGACTACTACCAGATTCTCGGAGTCGCGCGCGACGCCAGCCACGATGACATCAAGAAGTCCTACCGCAAGCTCGCACACCAGTATCACCCGGACGTGTCGAAGGACCCCGCTGGCGAGGAGAAATTCAAGGAAATCGCCGAAGCCTACGAGACCCTGAAATCCCCTGACAAGCGGGCGGCCTACGACCAGCTCGGCGCCCATCGCCCGGGCGAGGATTTCCGGCCGCCGCCGGATTGGGAGCAGCAACACGGCGGTGCTCAGTTTTCGTTCGAGGATCTGGACCTGGCGGACCTGTTTGCCGGCCTGGCCGCGCAGGGGCATGGCGCGGGCGGCCGCGCGGGAGCGCTGCGCATGGCGGGGCAGGATTTCGAAGCCGCCGTGCAGATTTCCCTCGAGCAGGCCTTTCACGGCACGGAGGTCGAGCTGCAGCTCGGCATCCCTGAACTGGACGCGCAAGGGCGATTGCACCGCGTGGCGCACACGCTCAAGGTGCGCATCCCGAAGGGCGCCACCGACCGCCAGCGGCTGCGCCTCAGGGGCAAGGGCGGCAAGGGCCTGAACGGCGGGCGGGACGGTGATCTGTGGCTCACGATCA
>DATFUG010000224.1:0-6925 GCA_035261025.1 Steroidobacteraceae bacterium
GACCGGCAGGACACACCAGATCCGGGTGCACGCGGCCTACTGTGGTCATCCCGTTGCCGGTGACGTGAAATATGGCGACGCCGCGGCGAACGCCGTGCTGCGCGAGCTCGGAGTCTCGCGCCTGTTCCTGCACGCGCACAGTGTGTCCTTCGAATGGCCGCAGGGTGGTGCGGAAAGCTTCAGCGCCCCCTTGCCGGCGGATCTCAAGAGCGTGCTGGACGCCCTGGGTGTCAGGGCACGTGAAACCCGCAAGCCCGCAGGCTCGCGGCGAGCCTGATCAGCGGCAATCCGATCAGCGCCGTCGGATCGCTCGTCACGATGCTCTCGCACAGGCTGATCCCTAAGGCCTCGCTGCGCAGGGCACCCGCGCAGTCGAAGGGCTCGTCGGCGGCCAGGTAGGCGTCAATCTCGCGATCGCGCAGCGAGCGCAGCACGACGCTGGTCCGATCCAGGAAGCAGTCGGCAAAGGCACGGTCGCGATGGAGGACGGCCACGGCCGTGTAGAACTGCGCGGTGCGGCCTGACTGCTGGCGCAGTTGCAGGCGGGCTGCGGACGCATTGCCGGGCTTGTCGAGGATCCGATCCTCGCAGGCCGCCACCTGATCCGCGCCGATCACGACCGCGGTGGGCGCCAGGGCCGCCACCGCCTCGGCCTTGGCCAGAGCCAGGCGCTCCGCACGCTGCTGTGCGCCCTCGTGCGCGCGCAGGTCCTCGAGGACCTCTGGCCGTCGCACTTCGAACGGGATCTTGAGTCGCGCGAGCAGTTCGCGCCGGTAAACCGAGGTGGAGGCCAGAATAAGTCCGGGCGCAATCGACACACAATCACCAGTGCAGAAACAAGGGCTTAACTCACCAGCGGGCTTTGACTTGCCGGCGGCAGCTACCTATCATACGCGCCCCATGCCGCAGGGCTGGTCCAAGCCGCGTGATCTTGATCGACTGGCCGAGCAGCGCGCGCAGTTCGAGTTCGAGATTCCATTGGGTGACCTGCCGGGTATTCCCGCCGAATTTTCGTTCGCCGCGGAACCGGTGCAGGTATGGTTGCGGTTTGGCCGGGACCGTGGAGTGGCGGTGGCCGACGTGCGTTTGCGGGCCGTGCTGCAGCCACAGTGCCAGCGCTGCCTGGGCACGATGCGGCTGCCGATCGAGGCTGACTCGCGGGTCGCCATCGTCGACAGCGCGGCTGCGGCGGGGCGCGCACCCGAAGAGCTGGAGACTTTTCTGGCGCCGGACGGCCACAGCAGCCTCGCGGCGCTGGCCGCGGAGGAAATGCTGCTGGCGCTGCCGATCGTGCCGCGACATGCTGAAGGCGAGTGCCTGTTGGCGGCGGGCGCGGTCGAAAGTGTGCCGCTGAGCTCGCCAGGCGTCGCGGCTGAGGGAGAGACGCAGCGGCCGTTCGCGGACCTGCGTGCGATGTTCGAACGCAGCAAGAATTGAAGGGTTAGGATCGATCAGTTCAGGAGTTGGATAGCTATGGCCGTACAGAAAAGCCGCAAGACCCCGTCCAAGCGCGGCATGCACCGCTCGCACGCCCGGCTGAAGAATCCGGCGCTGTCGATCGATTCGCAGTCCGGGGAGAGCCACCTGCGCCATTGCATTACGCCCGACGGTTTCTACCGCGGGCGCCGCGTGATTGAGAAGGTCAGCGCGGAAGATAAGGCCTGAGAGCGCGCTGGCGCCACGGGAGATTCCCGGTGATGCGTTCCCGAATCGTCGGCACAGGCAGCTACCTGCCGGCGGGTGTGCTGACGAATTTCGATCTCGAAAAACGCATGGACACCACCGATGCGTGGATCCGTGAGCGCACGGGCATCGAACGGCGTCACATCGTGGCACCGGGGGAAACCACGGTCGACATGGCCGAACACGCCTCACGCGCCGCGCTGGCGGCGGCCGGCCGTTCAGCCGCTGACATCGATCTGATCATCGTCGGTACCTGCACGCCCGACCTGGTGTTTCCGAACGCGGGCGTCATGCTGCAGGGGCGGCTCGGGAATCTCGGGTGCCCGGCGCTCGGCGTCGAGGCGGCGTGCAGTGGCTTCATCTACGCGCTCTCGCTGGCGGACAAATTCATCCGTGCGGGCGAGGCCAAGCTGGCCCTGGTCGTCGGCGCCGAGTCGCTCTCGAAAATCACGAATTACAATGATCGCGGCACGGCCATTCTTTTTGGTGATGGCGCCGGTGCCGTGCTGCTTGCGCCCAATGCCGAGCCGGGGATTCTCTCGACGCACCTGCACGCCGATGGCTCCTACCTGCCGCTGCTTCGCTGTACCGGCGGCGTGTCCGCGGGGCACGCTCCGGACGGGGATTTCATCTCCATGGCCGGGAGCGAAGTCTTCAAGGTGGCGGTGAACATGCTCGCTCGCGCCGTCGACGAAGCGCTCGAGACCAACGGGGTGAAGCGCTCGGAGCTGGATTGGCTCGTGCCCCACCAGGCGAACATCCGCATCATCCAGGCCACCGCCCGCAAACTCGAAATGCCGATGGATCGGGTCATCGTCACCGTGGCCGACCACGGCAATACCTCCAGCGCCTCGGTGCCGCTGGCGCTCGATATCGGGGTGCGCGATGGACGCATCAAGCGCGGCCAGTTGCTGCTGCTGGAGGCGTTCGGCGGCGGATTTACCTGGGGATCGGCGTTGATCAGGTATTGAGGGCGCAGACGCCGCCTCAACGCGAGAGGAGCGCAAACTACGCCTTTAATCGACGATACGAGTTTCTGGCGCCTTGCGCCGGATTGGACGCCGCCTGTACCATGGCCAACGTGAGCCTATGGCGACGCCTCAGACGGTACGGCATGGCAGTGCGGGCACTGCTGTCAGTGCTGGCCGTCGCGTTGGTCCTGAACGGCGTCGCCTACCTCGTGCACGACCACGGGGTGGAGAGCCTCAAGGGCTCGCTCGCCCACCCTGAACTTTGCAGTTATTGCGCAGCCTACGGCGGTCTGGCCGGGGCGCCCGCTGACCTGCCGAAGGTTCAACCGCCGATCCCGCTACCGCTGCTCACGGTGCTGCTCGTTGCAGCACCGCTCCTGCGCCGTCATGTGACGGCCGCGCGTCCGCGCGCACCTCCGACCCGCTGATCTTCAAACGCTGAACGGAAGCTCGTCCGTGCTCCCTGTGGGTGCGGCCGTGGCCATCGCACAAGGCCGTTGGTCTTGCCTGCGAGTCACTCCATCTGCTGAGGATCAGATCCATGAATCGTTCAAACTCTTTGCGGGCGCCGCTCGCTGCTGTGCTTATCCTATTTACGGGAAATGCCGCTCGGGCGGCGGATGTGCCGCCAACCGATTCCGCGGTCACGTCCGACACGCTCGAAACCATAGTTGTAACGGCTAAGCGCCTGGATGAGGCCCGCAACGGCCTGTCACCGGACACGGGAAGCTCCATCTACCGGCTTAATCACGACGATCTGGTGGGTCTGCCGCTCGGCGAAGCCACGCCGTTTAACCAGGTCATGTTGCAAGCGCCCGGAGTCGTCGGGGATTCCTTCGGCCAGCTTCACGTGCGTGGAGATCACGCCAATCTGCAATATCGCATCAATGGGGTCGTGATCCCCGAGGCCATCACCGGCTTTGGCCAGACGCTCGATTCCCGTTTTGCCAACCAGCTCAATTTTCTCACCGGGGCACTCCCGGCCCAATACGGCTATCGGACGGCAGGTGTGATCGACATCCAGACCAAGGGCTACGTGCCCGACAAGAGCGGCAGCGTCAGTTTGGCCGGCGGCAGCCGCGATCAGGGCGAGGCGGGTGCGGAAGCGGTTGGCTCGAGCGGCGCATTTTCCTATTCACTGATTGGCTCCTACCTGCGCAATAACCTGGGCATTGAGAATCCAACGCCCGAGCCGGATGCGTTGCACGATACGACGAATCAAGCGAAAGGCTTCGGCTACCTTTCATACATCCTGGATGACCGGAGCCGTGTCAGCCTGATGTTCGGGATCTCCGATAATCACTTTGAGATTCCCAATACGCCCGGTGAGATTCCGGTCTTTGTACTCGCGGGAGTACCGACGGTCGATTCGGCGCTGCTCGATGCCCGGCAACAGGAGCAGAACAGCTTCGAGGCGCTGAGTTATCAGGGGGCCGATCGGAAAAATCTCACCTTCCAGGTCTCCCTGTTTCATCGACATACCACGGTGCATTACTCGCCTGATCCGGTAGGGGATCTCGTCTTCAACGGCATCGCCGCAGATATCCACAGGACCGATGAGGAGACGGGACTGCAGGCGGACGGAAGCTATCGCCTCGGGGATTTCCACACCCTGCGCATGGGCGTGTTCTTTAACCAAGAACAATTTACCGTGGGCAATTCAGCCACCGTATTTCCGGCGGACGCGGCCGGCAATCAGACCAGCACCAGCCCGCTGCTGATCCTCGATGACTCGAACATCGACGGTCACACTGCCGGTGTCTATCTGCAGGACGAGTGGCAACCCTTGAAGGCCCTGACGATCAATTACGGCGCCCGTTACGACCGTGTCGACACCGTGGTTGACGAGCAGCAGTTCAGTCCACGCTTCGGGATGGTTTACAAGGCCTCTGAGGCCACCAGCCTCCACGTGGGTTATGCGCGCTACTTCACCCCACCGCCCACGGAAAAGATTGATACCACGACCGTGGCCAAGTTCCTGAACACGACCAATGCGCTGCCCTCCGATGCTAACACCGCCGTGTCCTCGGAACGCTCCAATTACTACGACGCCGGCATCAGCCAGAAATTCGGCCCGCGTGTCACGATGGGCCTGGACGCCTACTATCGTGAGGTCAAGGATCTCCAGGATGAGGGGCAGTTTGGCAACGCGCTGATCTTCTCGGCGTTCAATTATGCCGAGGGCCGCATCTACGGCGTGGAAATGACGACGAGTTACCACGCTGATCATCTGTCCGCTTACGGCAACCTGGCGTACTCGGTAGCCAAAGCTCGCACGGTGGCTACAGGGCAGTTCAACTTCGATGACGCGGAGTTCGCCTACATTGCCACCCACTGGGTGCATCTCGATCATGACCAGCTCTGGGCCGGTTCCGCTGGCGTGTCGTACACCTGGGCCACTAACACCCTCAGCGCCGACGGTCTCTTCGGCAGCGGCTTGCGGCGCGGCTTCGCGAACAGCGAGAGCCTGCCCTCCTACGGGGTACTGAATGTGGCGGCGAGCCGGCTCTTCAGTTCGCCGGGAATCGGCAAGCTCGACGTGCGCGTCTCGCTGCTGAACGGCTTGGACCGCGTCTACCAGTTGAGGGACGGTTCCGGCATTGGTGTCGGCGCGCCCCAGTTCGGACCCAGGCGGGCGGTGTATCTCAGTCTGAGGAAGGATTTCTGAGGGCGCCGCGAACCCCTGCGGCCAAAAAAAACGCCGCGCATTAGGCGCGGCGTTTCCTTTCCGGCTGTGACGCCGGAGAAATCAGCCGAAGTGACTTACTTCGAGACCGACTTCTTGAACATGCGATCGATCTTCTCGTTGGTCGCATCAACGCCAGACTGGGCAGCCTGAGCGGCAGCCAGGGCCTGGTTCGCCGTGCTCTGCGCATTGGCAGCCGCAGAAGCAGCAGCAGAGGCATCCGAAGACGCCTTGCCCGCAGCGTTCTCGGCGGAACGGTCCGCCTTGTGCGCAGCCAGGTCTGATTGCAGCGTGCCGACCTGCGTCTTGAGAGCGTCAACTTCTGCCTGCAGTGGCTTCAGGTCCGTGCAGCCTGCGAGTGCGAAGACAGCAGCTGCGGCAGCCAGCTTCACAATAATTGCCTTGTTCATTTGCGTAAATCCCCTTGAAATTCGAGTCTGGTAAGTCCCAACCGCTCCACGCCAGCCGCATTGCGCCGCCACGTGTTTGCTGCGGAGGCGCAACTTGACCAAATCCACGCGTGGATTGCAAGAGTCACAGCACGGACCGTCGGCGGGTTGCGACAGATTTTTCAAAGCCTTAGGAACCTCGCAGGCCGGCCCCCGTTCGCTTGTGTTCGCTCGTCTACTGTATATAATCACAGTCATGTCAGATCTCACTCCCCGACAGTCCCAGGTACTGCAGCTCATCCGCCAGGCGCTCGTTGAAACCGGCATGCCCCCCACACGCGCCGAGATCGCTGAGAAACTGGGCTTTCGCTCACCCAATGCGGCCGAAGAACATCTGCGCGCGCTGGCGCGCAAGGGCTGCGTCGAGCTGGTTCCGGGCTCTTCGCGGGGCATTCGCCTCAAGGATACGCTGCGGGTGCAGCTGGGCCTGCCGCTCATTGGTCGTGTCGCAGCCGGCCGGCCGATCCTGGCCGAGGAGCACATCGTCGATCACCTCGGCGTGGACCCCTCCCTGTTCCAGCGTCCGCCGCACTACCTGCTGAAGGTCGTGGGCATGAGCATGAAGGATGCCGGCATCCTCGACGGCGACCTGGTGGCGGTGCATCGGACCGCCGAGGTGCGCAACCGGCAGATCATCGTCGCGCGCCTGGAGAGTGAAGTGACGGTCAAGCGCTACCGCCAGCAGGGGTCCATCGTCTGGCTGATGCCCGAGAATCCCGAGTTCGAGCCGATCCGGGTCGATCTACAGCACGAGCCGCTGCTCATCGAAGGTGTGGTCGTCGGGGTGTTGCGCCGCAACGCCTGAAAATCGGTCAGTCGTCGCGTGACGCCCGGGACTTGCGGGCCGCTTGCGAGGTGACGCTGTCGCCGATGTCGTAGTCCTCGAAGTCGCTGATCTGTTCGGCGGTCAGCTTCTGTTCCATGCGCCGCTCCAGGCGCCGCCAGGCCGGTTCGCCCGCTTTTGCCGCCCGTCGCTTGGCGGTCTCCAAATCCTTCATGACGCGGTCGACATCGATACCGTCGTCGTCGACGATCTCGTCGCCGTCGTCATCATCATCGAATTCTTCGGTCTCCGTGGTTCCACTCATGGCCGTTGTTCCGGGCGATGAAGTTCCGTGGGGCGGAAAATAAGTCCA
>DATFUG010000225.1:0-6081 GCA_035261025.1 Steroidobacteraceae bacterium
CGGAATCCTCGAAGGTGTACATCTCCTTCTCGACGATGTCGGTGTACTCACCGATGGAGCGCTGGAAGAGCTCGGTATGCTCCACGACCGGGATGCGCAGCTCCTCGTAGCCGTAGTCGCGCAGCAGGCCACGCAACACGCCATCGAGATGCCGCCAGGCGCCGATCTGGCCGGGCAGCACGTCGTTCATGCCGCGCACGGCCTGTAGTGACTTGTTCACGGGACTATCCGTCAGGTCCGCTCAGCGCACGCTGGCCACAGTGCCGTTGCCCTTGAGCGAGACGCGCAGTCGCGCGCCGGGCGCCGCCTCGGGCAGCTCGACCGGTGTCCCCTCGACGGCCACCGCGACCGCCGCGACATTGCCCAGCACGAGGCGAAACGGCGGCACGCCGCTCAACTCCTGCGTCAGGCCGGCATGGCCAAACCCGAAGAACAGCCGCCAGCCGCGCGCGTCGTACACCTCGGCCCAGCATTCGCCGCTGAAGGTGAGCTGCACGCTCTTGTGCGGGAGCGAAGCCAGGAGCGCGTCGGTCCCGGCATCGCTCGCGGCCGCTGCGGAGGCGCCCTCGGCGGACACCTGGCCGGCCGGTGCCGCGACCGGCGCCGTGGCCGGCAGCGCGCTCGCCGGTACAGACAGGTGCAGCACTTCCGCCTGTCCTTCCTCCGCGGCAGGATGGACGGTGGTGCCCACCCTCAGCGCCCACCAGACGGCGGCAATCACGCCCAGTACGGCGGCCGCGATTGACGCCGGACCGACCCCGAGGGCCCGACCCTGAGCGGCTGGGTCGAGCCGGTGCAGGCCGGTCTTCGACAGGTCCGGAACCGCCGCGGCATCGGGCTGATGCGTGTAGAGGGCATCGATCTCCGGGGCCGGCTCCCCCACCAGTTCGGCGTAACGGCGCAGGAACCCGCGCACGAACACCGCGGCGCCCACCTTGGCGTACTCGCCGGTTTCCAGTGCACTGACAGTCCGGACATCCAGCCGCAGCTTGGCGGCGACCTGGGCGACGCTCAAACCGAGGCGCTCGCGCGCCAGCACCAGTCGGGCGCCAGGAAGTTCGGTTGCCGCTTGCTCCTGCTCCACCATGCCCTAGTTCCGGGTCGAAGATGCCGCAGCGACGCTTCGGGCCTGCTCACTGTCAGGAAACTCCGTCTGCAGCCGCCACGCCATCTGTGCCGCATTGGTCGGGCTCGGCTGGGCGCGCGCTGCGCGCCAGCCCAGCAGCAGCAGTGTCGCCGTCGGCGGGTTTCGCTTGAGAAAATCGGTGACGCGCCCGTAGGCATCGGCGCCGCGATTCTGCGCGAGCAGCAGCTCAACCAGCTGCGTCACCGCCTCGGTGTAATCGGGCTGCACCTGCAGGGCGCGTACATACAGCGGCTCGGCCTCGGCATCACGGCGCGCGCTGTGCAGGCACACCCCCGCGTTCGTATAGGCCACCCAGGGCGTGCGGTACAGCTGATTGCGCGCCGCCTCCTGGAAACGGGCCACCCCCTCATCGATCCGTCCCGCGCCACAAAGAAATACGGCGTAGTTGTTGAGCTGGTCCGGATCGCGCGGCGCCAGCGCCAGCGCGGTGCGATATTCGCTCTCCGCCCGGCTCTCCTCTCCCAGCCGCAGGTACAGCATCGCCAGCAGTCCATGGATCGACGGATCGCGCGGCGCCTGCTTGACCGCCCGCTCCAGTTTCTCCTTGGCGATGGGCAGGTTCCCCTGCTGCAGATAGGCGGAGCCCAGCTGCATATTGGCGCGTGCCGCTGAGGCATCCGCCTGCGGCCCGCCGCTGGACTGGCAACCGCACAACCCCAGTCCCAGGGCCGCGCCAAGGAGCGCTGCGCGCAGGGCGCTCACGCGACCACCGTCGCGGCACGGTGCCGCTCGCCCAGTCGCGCGACCGTCCGATCCTGCACGCGGCCGACGAGCTGTCCGCAGGCCGCGTCGATATCCTCCCCGCGGGTGCGCCGCACCGTCGCCATGACATTGCCCTTGAGCAGTTCGTCGCGGAATTGCCAGATCGCCGCGTCGCCCGAGCGCCGGTACTGCGTGCCCGGAAAAGGATTGAAGGGAATCAGGTTCACCTTGGCGGGCCGTCCGGCGAGCAGTCGCGCCAGCGCACGCGCCTGCTGCGGCGAGTCGTTGACGCCCTCGAGGCACACGTACTCAAAGGTGACGCTGCGCCCGTTCTGTTCGTCGATGTAATGCCAGCAGGCCTCGAGGAGCTCCGCGATGGGGTGCAGGCGGTTGATGGGCACGAGCGTGCTGCGCAGCTCGTCGTCCGGAGCGTGCAGGGAAACGGCCAGGGCCACGTTGCTTACCTCCGCCAGCTTGTAGATCTGGGGCACCAGTCCGGCGGTCGAAAGCGTGACGCGGCGGCGGGAAAGATCAAAGCAGGAGTCGTCGAGCAGTATGGAGAGTGCGGGCACGACATTGCGGAAGTTCGCGAGCGGTTCGCCCATGCCCATGAACACGACGTTGGTGACGCGACGTTCGCCGCCGGGCTCGAAGCCGAGCTCGCGGTTGGCCAGCCAGACCTGGCCGATGATCTCGGCGGTGCTCAGATTGCGGTTGAATCCCTGCTGCGCCGTGGCGCAGAAGGAGCAGTCGAGCACGCAGCCCACCTGCGAGGAAATGCACAGGGTGCCGCGCTCCGATTCCGGGATGAACACCATTTCGAAGGCCTGGGAGGCGTCGGCACGCAGCAGCCACTTGCGCGTGCCATCCGCCGACTGGCGGGCGAGCACGATCTGAGGCAGCTGGACGCTCGCACCTTCGGCCAGCTGGGCGCGAAAATCCTTCGCCAGGTCGGTCATGTCCTCGAAGCGCTCGACGCCCCGCCTGTACAGCCAGTGCTGCAGCTGGCGGGCGCGATAGGGGCGGGAACCCTTGGACAGCACCCAGGCCTCGAGCTCACGAGGCGGCAGACCCAGCAGATTGACGGGCGCTTCCACGCTTAAGGCCTGGGGCACAGCTCCGTGCCGCTGAAGAAAAAGCCGATTTCGCGCGCGGCCGTTTCAGCCGCATCGGATCCGTGCACGACGTTGGCCTCGATGCTCTGCGCCAGGTCGGCGCGAATGGTCCCCGGCGCGGCCTGCTTCGGATCCGTCGCGCCCATGATGTCGCGGTTGCGCGCGATGGCGTTGTCGCCCTCGAGCACCTGCGCGATCACGGGTCCCGAACTCATGTAGCGCACCAGGTCGCGGTAAAACGGGCGCTCGCGATGCACGGCGTAAAAAGCCTCCGCCTGCGTCGTGGACAGCTGCAGCATGCGGGCGGCCACGATGCGGAGCCCGGCCTGCTCGAAGCGGCGGTAGACCTCACCGACCAGATTGCGGGCGACGCCGTCAGGTTTGACGATCGACAGGGTGCGCTCGAGCGCCATCACGGAGGACTCCTCGCGGAAAAGGCGGAGGAGTTTAGCCGCTCCGGGCCTCATCCAGCAATCGCAATGCTCGCGGAAGTCCCGGGAAGCTAAGGAATTTTCAGACCGTGAAACTCTCGCCGCAGCCGCACTCACCCTTGATGTTGGGGTTTGTGAAGCGGAAGGACTCGCTCAGGCCCTGGCGCACGAAATCGACCCGGGTGCCATCGAGTATCGACAGGCTCCCGCGATCCACGACGACCCGTACCCCCTGGTCCTCGAAGACCAGGTCGTCAGGGCCCGCCGTATCGGCGTAGTCGACCACGTAGCTGTAGCCCGAGCAGCCCGTCGTCTTGATCCCAAGGCGCAGGCCCAGGCCGCGACCCCGGCTGGCGAGGTGGCTGCGGACCCGCTCGGCGGCGGAAGGCGTGAGGGAGATGCTCATGGTTCAGAGTTCCAAGCCGCCTATTGTACCGTGAGCGCGGGCGCGCCGTTGTGCCGCTTCCAGCGCGGCACGCAGGGCATCTTCGACGACCAGGAGCCGCGTCAGGCGGTCCGGCGGCAGGGCGAGCGCCTGTGCCCAGTCCAGCGGCCCCCCAACGCCCGGTTTCTGCCAGGAGCGTCCCCGCAGCTGCCCGGAGAGCCATTCGCAGGCCGCCAGGGTCTGCGGGCAGCCGTAGGCCTGGAACCGGGCCTGCTCGATCTGCCCGTCGCGGACATGCAACATAAAGCGCACCCAGGTGCCCTGCTCCCGCGTACCGGCCTCGCCGCTGGCCGAGGGCTCGTCGACGGCCACCGCAGCGCCCGCCAGCGCGCGCAGCCGCAGCACCTGGCGCCGCACGGCGGCGATCGCGACCTCGATTTGCGCCACGCTCGTGTCCCGGCCGAGGCTGAAGCGCAGTGAGCTCTGCGCACTCTCGCGGTCGTGGCCCAGTGCGCGCAGCACGTAGGAAGGTTCGTCGCTGTCGGAATTGCAGGCCGAACCGCTCGCCAGCGCCAGCTCCGGCAGGCCCGTGAGCAGGCTCTCGCCCTCGATGCCGGTAAAGGACACATTGAGCAGACCGGGGAGCGAGGCCTGCAGTGGCGTGTTCAGCTTCACGCCGGGCAGGTTGGCGATGCCCTCCCAGAGCCGCGCGCGCAGCGCGGCCAGGCGCGTCGATTCCGCGGCCATCTCCGCCACCGCCAGCTCGCAGGCCCGGCCGAACCCGACGATCTGATGCACCGGCATCGTGCCCGAGCGCAGACCCCGCTCCTGCCCGCCGCCATACATGAGCGGCTGCAGGCTCACGCGCCGCGCAGGGTGGGCGTACAGCGCTCCGATACCCTTCGGCCCGTAGAACTTGTGCGCCGTGAAGGACAGCAGATCCACCGCCATGGCCGTCACGTCGATCGGGAGCTTCCCCGCGCTCTGCGCCGCATCGACATGGAGTGCGGCCCCGTGTCCCCGGCACAGGGCGCCGAATGCCGCGATATCGTTGATGACGCCCGTCTCATTGTTGGCGTGCATGAGGGAGACGAGCAGAGTTCCCGGACGCAGCGCCTCCTGCAACTGCTCCGGCCTGATGCACCCGGACGCGTCCGGAGTCAGGTAGGTCACTGCGCATCCCTCGCGCTCGAGCTGGCGGCAGGGGTCGAGCACGGCCTTGTGCTCCGTGCGCGCGGTGATCAGGTGCGGAGCGGCGGCGTGCGACCCGCGCACCAGGCCCAGGATCGCCAGGTTATCCGCTTCGGTCGCGCCGGAGGTGAAGAACACATCATTGGCGCGCGCACCAATCAGCGCCGCCGCCTGTTGGCGCGCCGTCGCCACCCGCTCCCGCGCGGCGCGGCCGTAGCGGTGATTCGAGGCGGGGTTGCCGAACACGCCGCCGGCCAGCAGGCATTCCGCCATGGCGGACGCCACGCGCGGATCCACGGGCGTGGTGGCGGCGTAGTCCAGATAGATCGGCTCGACCTCGCTCATGGCGAAGACACCGCATCGCCGGCGCGCCGGCGGCGCTGTTGCACCGAAGTGAGCAGGCCCCGCAGGATGTTCACCTCGTTGGCGTCGAGCTCGGCACGCTGCAGGAAGCGGCGGATGCGGTTCATGAGGTTCGTGCCCGCCTGGGTGCGATCGCGGAAGTCCACCTGCTCGAGCACGGCTTCGAGGTGCGTGTACAGGGCAGACATGGCCGCCGGGTCGGCGAGCGGCTGCTCACGAGGTGGCGGCACCGCAGCATAGCCGCGGGCACGGAAGATCTCATAGGCCACCACCTGCACCGCCATCGCCAGATTCAGCGAAGCGTAAGCCGCGCCCGTCGGGATGCGCAGCAGCGCGTGGGCGGGCGCAAGATCCTCGTTGCTGAGCCCGCTGTGCTCGGCGCCGAAGACGATGCCGACCGGTGCCGCGGCGCTTTCCGCCACGGCGCGCTCGGCCGCCTCGCGTACGTCGAGCACACGGTAATAATGGTCCCGTTCGCGGGATGTGCTGGCCAGTACCAGCCCGCAGCCCTGGAGCGCCTCGGCCAGCGACGCGCAGACGCGCGCACCGGAGAGCAGGTCATCGGCCCCCGAAGCGCGTGCCACGGCATCCGGGTGCGGAAACTGCCGCGGCCGCACCAGCGCCAGATCACTGAGCTCCATGTTTTTCATCGCGCGCGCCGCCGCTCCGATGTTGCCCGGATGCGAGGTGTCGACCAGGATGAAGCGAATCGGCCCTGCTGCCATTCCTGCTATTCTAGTCGACTAT
>DATFUG010000226.1:0-7135 GCA_035261025.1 Steroidobacteraceae bacterium
CGCCTGCGCGAGCGAGTACCTGCTCAACCAGGTGCTCAAGGGCGCCTGGGGCTACCCGGGCTGGGTGATGTCCGACTGGGGCGCCGTCCACGGCCTCACCGACGCGCTGCATGGCCTGGACCAGCAGTCGGGCTCCCAGGAAGACCCCGCCGTTTTTCTGGGCCCGTCGCTGGCAACGGCAGCCGCCCAGGATCCGGCCTATGCGCGGCGGCTGAGCGACATGAACCGGCGCATCCTGCGCTCGATCTACGCCGTGGGCCTCGACAGCGCCGGGCCGGCGCCGGCGATCGACGCACAGGCCGATGCCCAGGTGGCGCAAGCGGTTGCGAGCGAGGGCATCGTGCTGCTGCGCAATCGCAATCATGTGCTGCCGCTGTCCGGCCAGATCAAGCGCATCGCCGTGATCGGCGGCTACGCCGATTCCGGGGTCATGTCGGGCGCCGGATCCTCGCAGGTGCAGAGTGCCGAGGGCCCGGCCATTTCCGTGCCGCTGACGAACAACGGCGCTTTCGCCAATTTCATCACGCAGTCCTACCACCGCTCAGTTCCGCTCAAGGCCCTCCAGGCACGAGCGCCGGGCGCGCACATAGAATATCGCGACGGGCGGTATCTGAGCGAGGCGATCCAGGTGGCGCGCGCCGCCGATGTCGCGCTGGTGTTCGCCACCGAATGGCGCAGCGAGGGATTCGATGTGCCGGACCTGCAGCTGCCCGATCGCCAGGACGCGCTCATCGCCGCAGTCGCCGCAGCCAATCCGCACACGATCGTGGTGCTCGAGACCGGCGGCCCGGTGCTGATGCCCTGGCTCGATGGGACCGATGCCGTCCTCGAGGCCTGGTACCCCGGCGCTCGCGGCGCCGAAGCGCTGGCGGCGATCCTGTTTGGGGACGTCAATCCTTCCGGGAAATTGCCGGTCACCTTTCCCGCGAGTCTCGAGCAGCTGCCGCGCCCCGCGCTGCCGGGCGCGACTGTCATCAAGCCCACCTACACCGATGAACCCCCGCCCGGCACCGTGCTGGATGCCGACTACACCATCGAGGGTTCGGACGTCGGTTATCGCTGGTTCGCGCGCCGCGGTCTGCAGCCCCTGTTTCCATTTGGCTTCGGACTGTCGTATACGACGTTTGAGTACGCGAAGCTGGCGGCCGCGGCGGGCCCGACACCCAGCGCGGGCTTCACGGTCACGAATTCCGGCACCGTCGCCGGACAGGAGATCGCCCAGCTTTATCTGCTCGCCGGGCCGCAGGGCAAGCGCCGCCGCCTGCTCGGCTGGGTGAAGCTGCTGCTGCAGCCGGGCGAGAGCAAACCCGCCGTGATCGCGATCGACCGCCGGCTGCTCGCGGACTTCGACAGCCAGGCGCAGCGCTGGCATCTGGCCGCCGGGAACTACACGCTCGCGGCCGGCTCCTCGTCGGCAGACCTGCCGCTGACGGTGCAGCTGAAATTCAACGCCGCCGATTTTGGCCGTTAGCAGGCGGCCGCGTGGCTCACGGCCGATAGGCCGGAGCGATTCCCAGCAGCGCGCGCGCCGCAGCGGAGAATGACAGCACTTCATACTCGCCGTGGTGCGGGATGAAGACGGCATCGTGAGGCCCGATTTCAAAGGTGGCGCTCGCGTCCTTCCAGGAAGTGCGGATCATCAATTCGCTCTCGAGCCCGAAAATCACGGCATCCCCGCCGTGCGCCACACGTTCGCCGCAGACACCCGACGGAACCTGCAGCTCGGCTACCGTCAGGTTTTCGGTGCTGGCGATCAAGCCGACGGCGATCTCCCCCTCCAGCCGGAGCGATTGATCCTCGCGGCCGATGCGCCGCAGTGTCGGGTTCGCCGGGGCGTGCAACAGATCGCCGATGAGCTCGTCGCGGCGGTACTTCGGCGTCTGCAGGTAGGGTTGCTTGGCCGCGTAGGCGCCGGTGGTGCCCTGCGAGGGCGGTGGTGCGAAGAATTCGAGGACCCGCAGCGGCTCGCTCCCTTCGGCGCGCACGTGATGCCAGGTGCCCTTGCGGAAAAACAGCGACGCGCCCGCCGGGCAGCGCTGCACCTCGCCCGTTTCAGGGTTGGCCGCGAGCATCTCGCCGCTCAGGACGTACAGCACCTCGTCGGCGCCGAATACGGTGCGGAACGCCGGCGAGTGCCGGAACCATTTCCCCGGCGCCAACCCGAACATCAGCACGTGGAGCTTTGTGGTGGAGGCGTAGATCCAGTCGGCCACCAGCCCCGATTCGCGATCGCCCCAGATGTGGCGCTGCACGTCGATGCGGCGCACGAGCGTGGGCGCATCGTAGCTGGGTCGCGGCGAGGGACGGTATCCTGGCGGAAGCGGATCGGCCATGCGCCAATGAATGTAGCCATATGCAAACGGCCATGCAACAGGTAGCCTGCGGCTGCATGACCAGACCGAATCCACCGTACGCCGTGCGCGCCGGGCTCGATCACTGGCTGGCGCTGTGCCTCGCGTGCGCGGTGCTGTGGGGCGTGTGGGGTTTCCTGTCCAAGCTTCTCGCTGACCGCGTGGGCGCCATCGAGACTCAACTGCTGTTCACCTTAGGGATGCTGCCGGCCGGCTTGATCGCGGCCTGGCGTGTCGGCGCGGCGGCGCTCCTCCCGAGTCCGCGCGGCATCGTGTACGGACTGCTGAACGGGCTGCTGACGGCCCTTGGGACGCTGTGTTTCTTCGCCGCGCTCAGCCGGGTCTCGGCGTCGATCGTGAGCCCCCTGATCGCCGCCTACCCGCTGGTCACGGTGGCGCTCGCCGCGGTGATCCTGCGGGAACGTATCAGGCCACTGCAGATCGCCGGCGCGCTCTGTGCAGTCATCGGTCTGGCACTGCTGTCATGACGCAGGGAGCGGCAGGATGAACTGGCTGGCCCTGGTGGCGATCTCGATTGCAGCCTGGGGCGCGGTCGGGCTGCTGCAGAAAATTTCATCGAACCTGCTCGATCCTACCGCACTGGTATTCTGGGTCATCGTGGGCCTGCTCGTGGGCTCGGTGCCTCTCATTGCCTGGCTGCCGGCGAGTACCCGGCTCGGCCTGTCCGGCGGCGTCATTGCGATGGGTCTATTGAGTGGCCTGAGCAATGCGCTCGGCTCCTGGTGCCTGTTCCGCGCGCTCAAGAACGGCGCCGCAGCCTCGATCGTGATTCCGTTCACGGCCCTCTATCCGCTCATCACGGTGCTGCTCGCCTTCGTGTTCCTGGGCGAGACGCTGAGTCTGCGCCAGTCCCTCGGCGCCGTGCTGGCCATCGGCGGTGGCGCCCTGCTTTCCTATGAGCCCTCCGCATGAGCGCGCGCGCAAACCCCGTGTCGGTCGGCTTCATCGGTGCGGGCAACGTGCTGCCCGCGTACCTGCAGGCACTTGACCGGCTGATCCCGCGGGGCGAGGCCACGCTCGGCGGCATCTGCGCCCGAAACCGGCGCCTGTGGAAACAGTTGCGCTCACGCCGCCCCGGCGTCGCGCTCTTCGGGCACGCCGCGGAGCTGCTGGCTTCGAACGTCGATGTGGTGGTGATCATCACGCCGCCGGACTCGCATGCTGAGCTGGCGCGTGCCGCGATTGCCCACGGCAAGCATGTCCTGGTGGAGAAGCCCATGGCCGCGACGGCCCGGGAGGCCGGATCCCTCATGTCACTGGCGCGCCGGCACGGCCGGCTGCTGGTCGCGGCGCCGTTCGTGCAGCAATCGCCCACCTTCGCCTTCCTGCAGCAGGCCTTGCGCGGCGGCGCGATCGGCAAGATCCACTCGGCACGCGCGCTCTACGGCAACCTGGGCTCCGACTGGGCCGGCTGGTATCACGATTCCGGCCTCGGCGCGCTCGCTGAGATCGGCATCTACAATCTTAAGAGCCTGACGGCCATCCTGGGACCGGTGCAGTCCGTATTTCACCAGGAGTCGCGCTCCGCACGCACGCGCAGGATCGGCAGCCGGCGATTACCCAACGTAGACGCCGATGTGGCGCACACGCTCCTCACTCATGCGGGAGGGGCGCTGTCGAGCATCACCTCCAGCCACGCGATCGTGCAGTATCAGCGCCCGGCCCTGGAATTCTATGGATCTTCGGGCACGGCGAACCTGCGCGGCGATGACTGGGATCCGCGCGGCGTGGAAATCTGGCGCGAGCAGCGCGGCTGCTGGGAGTGCTACCCGGCCATCGAACCGACCTGGTTGTGGACCGATGGCCTGACCGATCTGATACGGGCCGTGCGCAGCAAACGCCCACCGCTCGCGGACCTGGCGCACGATCTGCACCTGATCGAGATTCTCGCGGCCGCGCGCCGCTCGAGCCGCAGCCACCGCGCCGTCAGGATCCGCTCGAGCTGGACCGGCTACGCTCCTGCCAGGCGCGCCCTGCGAGCCCTGGGGGCCAGTAAGCACCCTTTGCACGATCACACGCGGCCCGCGGAGATGCAGTGAGGCCACCCTTGGCAACCGCTCCCACCGAAACCAACATGCGGTATGTCCTGTTCCTGGCGGCCACGGCGGCCACCGGCGGACTGCTGTTCGGCTTCGATGTCGCGATCATCAGCGGCGCCGGACCGTTCCTGCTCAGGCATTTTCACCTGCAGGACCTGAGCCTGGGCCTGGCCTTCAGTTCACTGCTGTTTGGCTGCGTCATCGGCGCCGCGGTCGCCGGGCGCGCCACCGATCGCTACGGCCGTCAGCGCATCCTGCTCGGCGTCGCGGTGCTGTTCGCCCTGACCTCGGCGGCGACCGCGCTGGCCTGGAACTTCCAGCTGTTCCTGGCGGCCCGGTTCCTCGGCGGCCTGGCCGTCGGGGCGGTCTCGCTGGTGTCCCCGATGTATGTCTCGGAAATCGCGCCGCCCACTGTGCGCGGCCGCCTGGGTGCGCTCTACCAGATGTCCATCGTCACCGGCATTCTCGTGTCTTTTTGCATCAACTATCTGATGCGGGACCTGGGTCCGGACAACTGGCGCTGGATGTTCATGACTGGAGTCATTCCGTCAGTCATCTTCCTGGGCCTGTTGCTGCGCGCCCCGGAAACACCGCGCTTCCTGATGATGGCGGGGCGGCGCGAGGAAGCCTACGCCATTCTGGAGCGCATCGGCGGCCGCGCGAGCGCCGAGTTCGCGATGGGCGAGATCACCGCATCGCTCCGCATCCAGCGCCGCGCCTGGCGCGATCTGCTGCAGCCAGGCATCCGGCGCGCGGTACTGGTCGGCTTCTGGCTCGCGATTCTGATCCACTTCTCCGGCATCAATACGGTCATCGACTATGCACCGGCAATTTTCCAGTCCGCCGGCTGGCAGCTGGACGCGGCGCTGCTGTCGACCTTCGTGGTCGGCCTCACCAACTTCCTGTTCACGGCCGTCTCCTTCTGGACCATCGACCGCTACGGCCGCCGGCCGCTGTACATCGTCGGCTCGCTCGGCATGGCGCTCTCGCTCCTCGCCCTGACGGTCGCCGTGCTGATGGGGCAGTTCCACGGCACGGTGGTGCTGGTGCTGATCCTCGCCTACCTGATCTGCTTCTGTTCCTGCATCGGACCGGTGTTCTGGACCCTGGTGCCCGAAATCTTTCCCAACAACATCCGCGGCACGGCCATGATCGTCCCGGTGCTCACGCAGTGGGTGGCCAATGCGGTGGTGGTGCTGCTGTTTCCGGCCGCGCTCCATCGCCTGGGCCAGGCCGCGACCTTTGGCTTCCTCGCCGCGGTATCCCTGGCACAGGCAATCTTTACCTGGCGATATGTGCCGGAAACCAAGAACCGCCCGCTCGAGGAAATCGAGGTATTCTGGACCCAGGCGTCTGTTCCAAAGGCACTCTGACATGGCCAAGGGCATCATCGGCGACGGAGACGCCGCCACCTTCAACCGCGACGGCTTCGTGCTGATCCGGGGCATGCTCGACCCGGAAGAAACGGCGCTCCTCGGCCGCGCCGCGCGCGAGGACCGGGTGCTCGACGAGCACTCATTCGGCCGGGCCGACGGCGAAGGCGGCACCGTGCGGCTGTCGCTGTGGAATCACCCGACCGAGACTATCTACGGCATGATCGCGCGCTGCGAGTCGATCGTCGGCTCGATGGAGAAACTACTCGGCGGCGAGGTCTACCACTACCATTCGAAGATGATCATGAAGGACCCGCTGGTCGGCGGTGCCTGGGCCTGGCACCAGGACTACGGTTACTGGTACCACAACGCGGTCCTGTTCCCCTGGATGGGCAGCGCCTACATCGCCGTGGATCGCGCGACGCGCGAGAACGGCTGCCTGCAGGTGATCCGGGGGTCGCATCACGCGGGCCGCCTCGATCACGTGCTGACCGGCGAACAGGCCGGCGCGGACAATGAGCGCGTGAACCAGATGCTCAAGCACCTGGAGCTCGTCTACGTCGAAATGGAACCGGGCGACGCCATATTTTTCCACTCCAACATGCTGCACCGCTCGGACCAGAACAAGTCGCGCCATCCGCGCTGGTCCATGATCTGCACCTACAACGCCGCCCGCAACGATCCCTACCAGGAGTCCCAGCACCCGCGCTACACGCCGCTCGTCAAGGTGCCGGACGCCAAGATCCGGGAATTCGGGCTGCGGCGCTTCGCCGGCGGCGAGCGCGAAGGCGTGTGGTTGGCCGCTGAGCGGGACCGGGACCACACCGCGCAGCGCCTGAAGAAATAGGAGGAGCCATGCTGCGTCGCAATTTCACGGCTTTAGTCGTCCTCGGCCTCACACTCCCGCCGGCCCTATGGGCGCAGACGGCCTACTATCGCCACGTCATTTTCGACAACAGCCCGCAGGCCGGCTACTACTGGAACAGCACTGCCCAGGCCGTGGCGCCCAGCACGCTGGAACAGAAAGACTGGCACTTGCCGGTCGAGTCCAAAGATTTCCTGTCACCGCCCAACGCACTGCGCCTGGCCTGGCTTTCTGCCCCGGGCGGCGGATGGGATGCCGAGATTCATCTCGTCAATTTCCCCAACCGCTATCCCGAGCTCGCTGGAAAGACGCTCTATTTCTGGGTGTATGCGCCGCAGGCGATTGCCGCCGCCGACCTGCCCGAGCTGGTGCTCTCTGACGCCAGGAATGGCTTGCAGGTGGCGGAGTTCCCCGGCAGCTTCACCGTGCCGGAGCCGCTCGGCAAATACGCGGGCGACATCCCGGCGGGAAAATGGCTGCAGCTGC
>DATFUG010000227.1:0-4341 GCA_035261025.1 Steroidobacteraceae bacterium
GGCCGGGGACAGGCCCTCGATGCTGTCGACGTCCGGCTTGTCCATCATCGAGAGGAACTGGCGGGCGTAGGCGGAGAGTGACTCCACATAGCGCCGCTGGCCCTCGGCGTACAGGGTGTCGAAGGCCAGCGTCGACTTGCCGGAGCCCGACAAACCCGTGAATACGGTGAGCTGGTCGCGCGGCAGGTCCAGGTCGATGCCGCGCAGGTTGTGGGTGCGCGCTCCACGCACGCGTATGGTCTTCATGGGTTGGTCCGCGCAGGGCTCATCAGGCACAGAATTACGACCATTCTACACCCCCGCGGCGGGCTAGCCGCTGCGGGGCAGGGCGGGGTCTTGGGAGGGCGTCCAAAGGGGCCGGTGGGGCCTAAATGCGCCCTGGGGCGTTCCTGGGGGGTCTATGGTGGGTGCCCGGCCGTTTGCGGCGCAACGCGCCTGAAACTGGGCCTGCCCGGCCCTCCGGCGGCGACTACAATAGGCCCTACGCAAACCTTAAAGATCGCAAGAGGGTCCAGCCATGGCGCGCGGAGTCAACAAAGTCATTCTCATCGGCAACCTGGGCGCTGATCCCGAAACACGTTCCATGCCCTCGGGCATGACGGTGGCGAATATCCGCATCGCGACCAGCGAAAGCTGGAAAGACAAGCAGTCCGGGGAGCAGAAGGAGCGTACCGAGTGGCATAACGTCGCTCTTTTCGGGCGACTTGGCGAGATCGCCGGGGAGTATCTGCGCAAGGGTTCCCAGGTGTACGTCGAAGGCTCGCTCCGCACCCGCAAGTGGCAGGACAAGGAGGGCCGCGATCGCTACACGACCGAGGTCATCGCCAGCGACATGCAGATGATCGGTGGACGCGCTGGGGCCGGCGGTGGCGGGGGCGGGGGCGGCAGCGCTGGTGCGGGCGGCGGCACCGGCAATTACGAATCGCGTGAGCGCGCGCCGGTGAGCGAGCCGGCAGGTGCTGCTGCGGTCGCCGAAGAGTTCGACGACGACATTCCTTTCTGATCCATGGCAGGCCGCTACTACATCCGGACTTTTGGTTGCCAGATGAATGAGTACGATTCCGCCCGCATGGCGGACGTACTGCGCGAGGGCGCCGGGTACGAACCCACGGCCGATCCCGAGCTTGCCGACCTGCTGCTGATGAACACCTGCTCGGTGCGCGAAAAGGCGCAGGACAAGGTGTACTCGCTCCTCGGGGAATGGCGGGCGCACAAGCAGCGGCGTCCGGCCGTGATCATTGGCGTCGGAGGTTGCGTCGCCAGCCAGGAGGGCGAGGCGATCACCGCGCGCGCGCCCTTCGTCGATTTGGTGTTCGGGCCGCAGACCATCCATCGCCTGCCCGAGATGCTGCGGGAGCTGCGGCGGCGGGGCCGGGCGGTCGTCGATATCAGCTTTCCCGAGATCGAGAAGTTCGATCGCCTGCCCTCGCCACGCGCGGCCGGTGCGCGCGCCTACGTGTCGGTGATGGAAGGATGCAGCAGATACTGCAGCTTCTGCGTCGTGCCCTATACGCGTGGCGATGAAGTGAGCCGTCCCCTCTCCGGGGTGCTTGCGGAGCTGCGGGCGCTGGCCGCGCAGGGAGTGAGCGAGGTGACGCTCCTGGGCCAGAACGTCAACGCCTATGCCGGCGCGGACCGCCATGGCCGCGTGGCCGATCTGGCGACGCTCATCCATCACACGGCACGCATTCCTGGCATTGAGCGCATCCGCTTCACCACCTCGCACCCGCTCGAGTTCAGCGACAGCCTGATCGAGGCCTACGCGAACGTGCCGCAGCTGGCCAACCACCTGCACCTGCCGGTGCAAAGCGGGTCCGATCGCATACTGGCCCTGATGAAGCGGGGCTATACCGCGCTTGAATACAAGGACCGGCTGCGGCGGCTCCGTGCGGTACGACCCGGCATTGCCGTGTCCACCGACATCATCGTCGGCTTTCCGGGCGAGACCGAGCGCGACTTCGAGGCGACTTTGCAGCTGGTCGCCTCCGCCGGGTTCGATCAATCCTTCTGCTTCCTGTACAGCGCGCGGCCGGGAACGCCCGCGGCAGCGCTCCCTGATGGCGTAACGCTCGAAGTCAAACAGCAGCGGCTGGCACGCCTGCAGGCGCAGCTCGATGCGCAGAGCCTCGCAATCAGCCGCGCGCTGGTCGGTACCGTGCAGCGGGTGCTGGTCGAGCGCCACGCCAAGAAGGATTCCCGTGAGCTGGCCGGGCGCACGGAGTGCAATCGCTGGGTCAACTTCAGCGGCCCCGCCTCGCTGCTGCAGCGTTTCGTCGACGTTGTAATCACGGAAGCGCGGCCGCACTCGCTGCGCGGACGGCTGCAGGCGCAGGCGGCCGTCGTGGGCAATCCGGGCGCGTATGCGCTGGCGAGGGCCTGAGTCTGCCGAACCATACCGTCGCCATCGCCCGGGAGTTCCAGCTGGAGCCGGCTGACAATACCCGGCTCGCAAGCCTGTGCGGTCCACTCGACGCCAACCTGCGGCTGCTCGAATCGCGGCTCGACGTGCAGATCCGGCGCCGCGGCCACGGCTTTCGCGTGCAGGGCCTGCGGGCCGAGGCGGCCGAACGGGCGCTGCGCGAATTGCACCACCAGGCCTCGGGCGGCGCGCTCAGCCCGGAGCAGGTGCACCTGTGCATCGTGGAGCTCGCCTCACCGGCTGCCGCTGAGTCCGGCGGAGGTCCCGCCGGCGCTCGCGATCCACAGCTGGTGCGCACGCCGCGCCTCGTGATCCGCGCCCGCGGCGTGCACCAGCACGCCTACCTGGCGAGCATCCGCGAGAGCGATCTGACCTTTGGCATCGGTCCGGCGGGCACCGGCAAGACCTACCTGGCCGTGGCCTGTGCCGTCGAGGCGCTCACCTCCGAGCGCGCGCGCCGCCTGGTGCTCGTCCGTCCCGCCGTGGAAGCCGGTGAGCGCCTGGGGTTTCTCCCGGGCGATCTGGCGCAGAAGGTCGATCCCTACCTGCGGCCCATCTACGACGCACTCTACGAAATGCTCGGTTTCGATCGTGTGGCGCGCCTGATCGAGCGTGCCGTCATCGAAGTGGCGCCGCTGGCCTTCATGCGCGGCCGCTCCCTCAACGATTCCTTCATCATTCTCGACGAGGCGCAGAACACCACGGTCGAGCAGATGAAGATGTTCCTCACGCGCATCGGTTTTGGCTCGCGCACGGTCGTCACCGGCGATATCACGCAGACCGATCTGCCGGCGGGCCGGCTCTCCGGGCTACGCCATTCGCTGCGCATCCTGCGCGGCGTGGAAGGCGTGGCCTGCCAGCACTTCGATGCGGCCGATGTCGTGCGCCATCCGCTCGTGCAGCGCATCGTGCAGGCCTATGAGGCTCAGGGGCCGGAGGGCAGGGGCGAGGGCGGTGAGCCGCATGCCTAGACAGCGTCCGCCCTCGATCGCCGGTGGTGTGACGGTTCATCTGCAGCGCGCCACCCAGCGCGGCTGGATGCCCGGCGTCGCGGCGCTGGAGCGCTGGACCACGCTGGCGCTGGGCCGGCGCGGACGCGGCGGCGAGCTTTCGGTCCTGCTCGTGGGCCCGGCACGCAGCCGGAGCCTGAATCGCCGCTACCGGGGCCGCGATCATTCCACCAACGTACTGTCCTTTCCGGCCGCGGGGCGCAGCCCCAAGCTGGGGCGCGCCCTGGGCGATCTGGTGATCTGCCCGCAGCTGCTGCGGCGCGAGGCCCGCGCCCAGGGCAAGAGCATGCGGGCCCATTGGATGCACCTGATCATCCATGGCACCCTGCATCTGGTCGGCTACGATCACCAGCAGCCGGCAGAGGCGCGGCGCATGGAGCGGCGCGAGGCCCGGCTGCTGCGCTCACTCGGCGTCGCCGATCCCTACCGGAGGGTCTGAAGGTGGCGAAAGCGAAGGCGAAGGGCAAGGACGGCGGCGGCTGGCGCGGCCGGCTGACGCGCACGCTCGCCGGCGGGCTCACGGAGCGCGCCCAGCTGCTCGAGCTGCTGCGCGAAGCCACCAAGCGCGGGCTGCTCGATACCGACGCCATGGCGATGGTCGAGGGCGCGCTGACCATGGCGGAGCTGCAGGCGCGCGATCTGATGGTGCCGCGGCCCGAGATGGTCTGCATCCGCCGCGAAGATCCGCTGGCGCGCATCCTTCCGGCGGTCATCGAGTCGGGGCATTCGCGCTTTCCAGTGGTCGACGGCGATCGCGACGACGTGGTGGGGATCCTGCTCGCCAAGGATCTGCTGCGCGCCGCCGGGGCGAAGGCGGCCTCGAAGTTCGACATGCGCGAGTTCCTGCGGCCGGCGGTGTTCGTGCCGGAAGCGAAGCGCCTCGATGTCCTGCTCAAGGAGTTCCGCGGCAAC
>DATFUG010000228.1:0-5098 GCA_035261025.1 Steroidobacteraceae bacterium
AGCAGGAAGCCTGTAACCAGTTCCTGCATATACTGCGCCTGGCCGACATCCACGATCTGGACGCCGGTCGGCAGGTTCTTGTAAATGGGCAGGTCACGGATCTTCTTCATCGCCGGGCCGAGCTCGGTGTGGTTCAGGTCAGCCTCGAGCGAAAGTCGGCGAGTCTGGTTGTAGCGGCGGATCTTCGATGGGCCCTGGCCGAAACCGATGTCGGCGACCGCTTTGAGCGGCACCGTGGCGCCCGCCGCCGTGCGCACCGGCAGGTTCTCGAGCGTCGCGAGGTTGCTGCGCGCGGATTCCACCAGGCTCACGCGGATCGGAATCTGCCGGTCGGCGAGCGAGAACTTCGCTTCGTTCTGCGCGATCTCCCCGAGCGTGGCGACGCGCACGGTCTCGCTGATGCTCGCCACCGTGACGCCGAGCTGCGCCGCCAGGTCGAGCCGCGGATGAATCACCAGCTCGGGGCGCGCCATGTCGCCGTTGATGCGCGGGTCGCGCAATTCCTTGAGCGTGCGCATCTGCTCGATCGCGGTGCGCGCGGTCTGCTCGACCAGCTCCGGGTTGCTGCCGACCACGAACAGCGTCAGGTCACGTCCACCGCCATCGGACTGGCTCTGGAAATTAAGCCGTGCGTCGGGGATCACCCGCAGTTCCTTGGTGAGCTGCGCCTCGAACTCCTTCTGGCTGAGCTTGCGCTCGGCAGGCGGCACGAGCTGGATGAAGATGTTGCCCGAGCGCACTTCGCCGTCGTCGTCCTCGCCCACCGACTCGACGATGGACTTCACTTCGGGACGCCGGTGCAGGATCTGGTAGGCGGCCGCCGAGACTTGCGAGGTCTGGCTCAACAGCACGCCGGGCGGCAGCTCCACCTTGAGCACCGAGGATGAGTTGTCGCTGTCCGGGAAGAAGGCCTGCGGCACCATCGCCAGGCCGAATATCGACAGCACCACGTACACGAAGCCGGCCCCGAGCGTCTTCCAGCGATGCTTGACCGTCCAGCGCAGCGTCTTCAGGTACCACTCCATGATCGGTCCGTCGGCGCTGCGCAGCCCCGCGTGAGGCTTGAGCGTGTAGGCCGCCAGCAGCGGAGTGATCAGCCGCGCCACCACCAGCGACAGGAACACCGCCACCGCGACCGTGAAGCCAAACTGGATGAAGAACTGCCCGACCAGCCCACCCATGAAGCTCACCGGCAGGAACACCGCGATGATCGCCATCGAGCAGGCCACCACCGCCAGGCCGATCTCGTCGGCGGCATCCATGGCGGCCTGGTAGCCGCTCTTGCCCATCTTCATGTGGCGCGTGATGTTCTCGATCTCGACGATCGCGTCGTCGACCAGCACGCCGGTGATCAGGCACAGCGCCAGCAGGCTCATCTGGTTGAGGGTGAAGCCGAACCACTGCATGAAGGCAAAAGTGGGGAGCGCCGCGAGCGGGATCGCCAGCGCCGCGATACCGGTGGCGCGCCAGTCGCGCAGGAACAGGTACACGATCGCCACCGCGAGCAGCGCGCCCTCGATCAGCGCGTCGATCGAGGCGTGGTACTGCTGCTTGGTGAAATCAACCGTCGTGAAGACCTGTTTGAGGTGGATGCTGGGATTCTCGGTGGTGATCTTGGCGAGCTCGGCCTCCACGCGCTTGAGCGTGTCGACGTCCGAGGCGCCCTTGGCTTTCAGCACGCCAAAGGTGGTCGCCGGCCGGCCGTCGAGCCGCGAGATGGAGCGCACTTCGGCGATGCCGTCGCGCACCTCGGCGATGTCGCCGAGCCGCACCACGCGGCCATCGAGAAGCGTGAGGCGGGTGTCGGCGAGGAGCGGCGCGGTGCGCGCGCTCCCGAGCACGCGGATCGACTGCTCGCTGCCGCCCACCTGCGCGCGGCCGCCGGCAGCGTCGACGTTGACCCGTCGCAGCTGGTCATTCACCTCGGCGGCCGTGATGCCGGAAGACTGCATACGCGCTGGATCGAGATCGACGCGGATCTCCCGATCGACGCCGCCCGAGCGGTTCACCTGCGCGACGCCGCCGACCGCGAGCAGGCGCTTGTTGATCGTGTCGTCAACGAACCAGGAGAGCTGCTCCTCGGTCATGCCGGTGGTGCTGACCGCGTAATAGACGATCGGCCCGCCGTCGATTTCCTCACGCCCGACCTGCGGTTCGAGGATCCCCGGCGGCAGGTCGGCGCGCACGCGTGCCACCGCGTCGCGCACGTCGGTGGTGGCGCGATCGACGGGCGTGCCGATCTGGAATTCCACGAACACCAGCGCCTGGCCTTCGGTGGCGCGCGAGATGATGTTCTTGACGTTGCCGATCTTGGAGACCGACCCTTCCACCTTCTGTAGCACCTGGGTCTCGATCTCCGAGGGTGCCGAGCCCGGCACGCCGATGAACACGTGCACGAAGGGCGCGGACACGTCCGGGTTCAGCGTGACCGGCATGCGCACGAAGGCGACGACGCCGAACACCGTCAGCACCGCGAACAGCACCAGCGGGAATACCGGGTGGGTGATCGCCCACGCTGATATGCGCCTCATGGCGCGCTCACGAGCGCGTTCGCGCCTCCCGAGGCGAGGCCCTTGCCGCCTCCGCCGGCCAGCGCTGTGGGCGCCACGTTGACCTGCTCGCCGGCGCGCAGGAAGGCGCCGGCGATGGCGACCACGCGTTCATCGCCGTTGAGTCCGCCGCTGACGACCAGACCCTCGGCATGCGCGCCGCCGATCTTCACCGCGCGCCGCTCGACGCGATCGCCCGCGCCGACGATCAGTGTGTAGCTGCCCTGTTCATCGCTCAGGACTGCGGTCTGCGGCACAATGACGCCGGCCGCCGCGCCGGTCTGGATATCGGCGCGCGCAAAGGCGCCGGGCCTCAGGTTCTGGTCCGCCGCGGGCAGCGCGATCCGCACCATGCCCTGGCGCGAGATCGGATCGATGGTGGCGCCCACCTGCCAGACCCTGCCTGTGAAGGGTGCGGCCACGCCGTCCAGGCGGACCTGCGCGCTCTGGCCCACCTTGAGGCGCGGCATGTCCTGCTCGGCGACCTGGCCGCGCATCTCGATTTCCCCGCGGTTCGCGAGGTGGAACAGCACGGTGACGCCGGACGTGGCGATCTGGCCCACCTCGGCCGTCCGGGTGAGGACGATGCCGTCGCTCGGGGCAATCACGGTGGTGCGCTGCCACAGGGTTTGCGCCCCAGAGAGTTGGGCCTCGGCCGCCTTGACCTTGGCCTGGGCGGTGAGCGCGCTGGTGCGGCGGCGATCAAATTCCTCCGCTGAGAAGGAATCACGCGCGCCCTCGGCGCGGGCGTATTCGGCCTGCGCCGCAGAGGCGGCGGCCCGCAGCTCATCGAGCGAGGCCTCGGCGCTGTCGACCTGCGACTGGGCGGTCAGTGGGTTCAGCTTCGCGAGCACCTGCCCGCGGTGGACGCGATCGCCGGGCTCGACCAGAACGGCCGCAATGCGGCCGCCCTCGCCCTCGACGCCGATCGGCATGTCATTCTGGGCGCTGATCTGGCCGGTGAGGGACACGCTCGACATCACGCTGCCCTGCTTCGGGGTTATGACAGTGACGAGGGGTGGGACATTGGCGTCCTTGCCATCGCTCTTGGCTGGACCCCGGGTGCTGGCGTACAGCCACCCCCCAAGGGCCAGGACCAGGACGACGCCACCGGCCATGAGCCGGCGCCGCGTAAACCAGGGGGACACGGCATCCAGTGTTGTTGTCATCGTCTTCGGACTCCGCTGGGCACAGAGCGGCGGGCTACCCTGACCACCGCTACAGACTACTTAGACTCAGGAACAGGCCCGGAGGTTTCAACGGCCTGCTCTGACCGGGGGGGCCGTATTCTACCCGGCCCGCTCGATGCAGCGCTCACCCTGGTTCCGCGGTGCATTGACGTAGGTGCTCACGGGGTAATACTCGAATTCGCCCTCCGCCGCCGCCACATGTTCGGCCAGCCGGGCAACCTGGTTCGAGCTCCAGCTCGAGAGCCAGTCTACGAAGGCCCCAGTGGCGAGGACCACCGGCATCCGGGGGTGCAGTGGGGTCAACGATGCCGAGGCGGCACGCGTCAGGATCGCGAAACTCAGCTGCGCTTCCCCCTGCGGGTCCTTCCATTCCGACCACAGGCCCGCAAAGCTGATGCCCGTCATCCCCGCGGCGTGGATGAAGTGGGGTACCTTGCCCGCCGGTCCCGTATGCCATTCATACCAGCCCAGGGCCGGCACCAGGCAGCGGGCATGGCGCACTGCAGCGCGCCACATCGGCTTGGCGGCGGCCTCTTCGCTCCGGGCGTTGATGGTGGCGCTGGGCAGGGTGGGCTTGGACCACCAGCCCGGAACCAGCCCCCAGCGCATCGGCAGCGCCTCGCCCGCGCGGATCACCGGCAACTGCATCGAGGGCGCGGCGTTGTAGACCCGCTCGAAGGGATTGCGGACGCTGATGTGGTACTCGCGCTCGATCGCCGCCTGCTCGCGCGACACATAACGCCCGCACATGGCTTGCCGCTCAGCCCTGCGGCGCGACGCCGATCAGCTTCAAGTGGGCCCAGTTCATGAACATCCAGTACAGGGCCAGCCCGAGCACGATCGCGATCAGATCGTTCCACCGCGACGGCGCCGCGCCGCGCACCGGAGGCGCCGGCCGGCGCTTGAACGAGATCCGGTCCGCCACCGCCCAGATCAGCACCGAGCCGAACAGCACCACTCCGGCGGCGCTCCCGTTGGACAGCAGGTGCGCGAAAGCCCACAGCTTCACGGCCGCCAGCATCGGGTGCTTCACGGCCGCCTGGATCCGGCCGGGCAGATAGGCCGCCAGCAGCAGCGGAAACACCGGCAGCATCAGTACTCGCGTCACCGCGCGCAGCCCGGCCGCGGGAAAGTACCAGTAGACCGGCGTCGCCCGCGCGAGCGCGAAGCCGTGGATGAGCAGCAGGAACCCCGCCAGCGACACGACCGAGTACAGGCCGCGCCACAGCTGGGGACCCAGACGCAGCGCCATCCGGTCGCGCCACTGCGGTGCCACGATCGCGATCGAGTGCGCACCGAGAAACACCATCAGGCCCAACACGAGGACGACCATGGATCTCCCTTGATTTCTGGCGTGGC
>DATFUG010000229.1:0-9122 GCA_035261025.1 Steroidobacteraceae bacterium
CGAGGTGCTGGAAGCGCGGCAGGCGGACACGGAATTCATCTCGGCGCGCTACTTCGACCTGCTGCGCAACTACCGGCGCCACGGCTGGCTGGCGCTTTACCTGTTCGGCGTCTCCCCGGCCATGTGCGCCAGCTTCATGCAGGGTCGGGATGACCCGGAACTGCTCCCGCTGGGCCCCGCAACGCTGCACCTGCCGCACGCCACGTCGCTGCGCATGAGCGATCTGGGTTACCGCAATCGCAACCAGGCGGCCGTCAACGTTTCGGTCAACGCGCTCAGCGAGTACCTGCACGACATCAGCACTGCGACGCACACCGTGCATCCGCCCTTTGCCGCGCTGGGCGTGCGCGTGGCCGGCGAGTACCGGCAGCTCAACGCCAACATCCTGCAGATCGAGAACGAGTACTACAGCAACATCCGGCCGAAGCGCGCGCCGCGCGCCCTCGAGAGTACGGGCCGCGCCCTCGCCCGCGCGGGCGTCGAGTACGTGGAATTGCGTGCCCTGGATCTGTGCATTTTCGAGCCGATCGGAATCTGCGCCGACGAGATGCACTTTATGGAGGCCTTCGCGGCGCTCTGCCTGCTGCGCGACAGCGAACCGCTGGGCGCGAGTGAACAGGAGCAGCTCGAGCGCAACCACCTGCTGGTGGCACGGCGCGGGCGCGAACCCGGCCTCAAGCTCGAGCGCGGTGGCCGCGCGGTGCCGCTTAAGGAGTGGGCGGCCGCGCTTCTCGATGAACTCATGGGCGTGTGCGAACTGCTCGATGCAGGTGATGCGGGGCACCCCCACCGGCAGGCGCTGCAGCGCCAGCGCGACAAGCTCGCAGATGCCGCTCTCACGCCCTCGGCGCGCCTGCTGCACGAGTTGCACCAGGCGGGGGCCGGTTACGCCGAATACACGCGGCACCTCTCGGCGCAGCACCGCGCGCGACTGCTGGAACCGGCCGGCCACGATCCGCTGACGCTCGCCGGATTTGCGGCCGAGGCGGCTGAATCGCTCCACGAGCAGGAACGCCAGGAGGCGGCGGACCGTGGCAGTTTCGAGGACTACCTGGCGCGCGCCCTGGGCCCGGGTTTTGCATGAGTCCTGCGCCATGACAGCCCCGTTTCGCCGGATACTGATCGCCAATCGCGGCGAGATCGCGATTCGGGTCATGCGCGCCGCCAACGAGCTGGGCGCCGCCACCGTGGCGATCTACTCCCAGGAGGATCGCGTCTCGCTTCATCGCACCAAGGCCGACGAGGCCTACCTGGTCGGCGAGGGCAAGGGAGCGCTCCAGGCTTACCTCGATATCGAGGAAATCATCGCCATCGCGCTGCAGGCCCGGGCAGAGGCGATACACCCCGGCTACGGATTCCTGTCCGAGAGTCCTGATTTCGCCGCCGCCTGCGCGCGCGCCGGCCTCGTCTTCATCGGCCCGCAGCCGGAGACGATGCGCCTCCTCGGCAACAAGCTCGCGGCGCGCAATCTTGCGGCCGCAGCCGGCGTGCCGGTGATGCCGGCGACACCGCCCCTGCCCGCGGAATTCAGCCAGTGCACGCCGCTCGCCGCGGCCGTGGGCTACCCCGTCATGCTCAAGGCCAGCTGGGGCGGCGGCGGGCGTGGCATGCGCGTCATCGAGAGCGACGCGCAACTCGCCGAAGCGCTGCCGCTGGCGCGCAACGAGGCTCGCGCGGCCTTCGGGAACGATGAAGTCTACCTGGAGAAACTGGTGCGCCATGCGCGGCACGTCGAGGTGCAGATCCTGGGCGACAGCCACGGCGGCCTGGTGCACCTGTACGAGCGTGACTGCACCGTGCAGCGGCGCAACCAGAAAGTGGTCGAGCGTGCGCCGGCGGCCTTCCTCGACGATGCGCAGCGCGCGCAGCTGTGCGCGGCGGCGCTGCAGATCGGCCGCGCCGCCCGCTATTGCAATGCCGGTACGGTCGAGTTCCTGCAGGACGCCGCGACCGGGCGCTTCTACTTCATCGAGGTCAATCCCCGTATCCAGGTCGAGCACACCGTCACCGAAATGGTCACGGGGATTGACCTGGTCAAGGCGCAGATCCGCATCGCCGCCGGGGCCCGCATCGGCGAGAGCGCCAGCGGTGTGCCGCGGCAGGAAGACATCCACCTGGGCGCGCATGCCCTGCAGTGCCGCGTGACCACTGAGGATCCGGAAAACAATTTCGTGCCCGATTACGGCCGGCTCACGGCCTACCGCAGCCCGGCCGGCTTCGGTGTGCGGCTCGACGCCGGTACCGCCTACGCCGGCGCGGTGATCACGCGTTCCTACGATTCGCTGCTGGTGAAGGTCACGACCTGGGCGCCGACGCCGGAGGAGGCGATCGCGCGCATGCATCGCGCGCTGTGGGAGTTTCGCATCCGCGGCGTCGTCACGAACCTGCGCTTTCTCGATCAGGTGATCACGCACCCGCATTTCGTGCATGCCGAATACACCACGCGCTTCATCGACGAGACGCCGGAGCTGTTCGTGGCCCCGAAGCGGCGCGACCGCGCGACCCGCCTCCTGAGCTTTCTGGCCGAGACGGTGGTCAACGATAACCCCGGCGTGCGCGGCCGGCCCGCGCCGGAGCGCGTGGTGACGCCGCGGCTGCCGCGCCTCGCGCCGCTCCCGCCCCCGGCGGGCACCAAGCAGAAGTTCGACGAACTCGGCCCCGAGCGCTTTGCACGCTGGATGCTGGAGCAGCAGCGGGTGCTCATCACCGATACCACGATGCGCGACGCGCACCAGTCGCTCCTGGCCACGCGGCTGCGCAGCTACGACATGCTGCGCATCGCACCTTATTACGCCCAGCTCCTGCCGCAGCTGTTCTCGATGGAATGCTGGGGCGGGGCCACCTTCGATGTGGCCCTGCGCTTTCTGAAGGAGGATCCCTGGGAGCGGCTCGAACAGCTGCGCGAGGCCATGCCGAATCTGCTGCTGCAGATGCTGCTGCGATCGGCCAACGCCGTCGGTTACACGAACTACCCCGACAACACGCTGCGCTTTTTCGTGCGGCAGGCCGCGGCCACGGGAATCGACGTGTTCCGCATCTTCGATTCGCTCAACTGGGTCGAGAACATGCGGGTCGCGATCGATGCGGTGCTGGAATCCGGCAAGCTCTGCGAAGCGGCCATCTGCTACACCGGCAACCTGGCCAGCCCGCACGAGCGCAAGTACACGCTCGATTACTACCTGCAGCTGGCGCGTGCCCTCAAGTCGGCGGGCACGCACGTCATCGGCATCAAGGACATGGCGGGGCTGTGCCAGCCCCAGGCGACCTACACGCTGGTCAGGGCCCTCAAGGAGGAGTGCGGACTGCCGGTGCATTTTCATACCCACGACACCAGCGGCATCGGCGCCGCCAGCGTGTTCGCGGCGATCGCGGCGGGCGCCGACGCGGTCGACGCGGCGATGGACGCGATGAGCGGCCTGACCTCGCAGCCCAACCTGGGGTCCATCGCCACGGCGCTGCGCTACGGCGAGCGCGATCCGCAGCTCGATCCGGTCAGCCTGCGCCTGATTTCCCACTACTGGGAGCAGGTGCGCGCCTACTACGCGGCCTTCGAGAGCGACATCCGCTCCGGCACCTCCGATGTCTACGTGCACGGCATGCCCGGCGGCCAGTACACGAACCTGCGCGAGCAGGCGCGGGGGCTCGGCATCGATGACACGCGCTGGCCGGAAGTGGCGCAGGCCTACGCCGATGTGAACGAGATGTTCGGTGATATCGTCAAGGTGACGCCCACCTCGAAGGTGGTCGGCGATCTGGCGATGTTCATGGTCAGCAGCGGCCTGACTCGCGCCGAGGTGCTCGACCCGGACAATGCCGTGGCATTCCCGTCCTCGGTGGAGCAGTTTTTCCACGGCGATCTGGGCCAGCCCCACGGCGGCTTTCCGCCCGCGCTGCAGGCGAAGGTGCTCAAGGGCCGCGCGCCGCTGACGACGCGGCCCGGCGAGGCGCTGCCGCCCGCGGATCTGGCCGCACTGCGCGTCACCGCGCAGGCGGGCGTCGGGCACGAGCTCAGCGACCGGCAGTTCGCTTCCTACCTGATGTACCCGCAGGTCTATAGCGAATACGACGCGGAGCGCCAACGCTTTGGCGACGTCGCCAAGATCCCGACCATGGCCTTCTTCTACGGCATGGAGCCAGGCCAGGAAATCAGCATCGACCTGGAGCGCGGCAAGTCGCTGATCGTCCGCTACGTGACGCGGAGCGAGTCCCATGAAGATGGCACTCGCACCGTATTCTTCGAACTCAACGGCCAGCCGCGCGCGGTGCGCGTCCTCGATCGCACCGCGACGCCGACGCGCCCGGCGCAGCGCAAAATGGAAGAGGGAAATCCGCGGCACATCGGCGCACCCATGCCGGGCACCGTGGCGACGGTCGCCGTGGTGCCGGGACAGAAAATCGCACGCGGCGATGTCGTGGTGACACTCGAGGCGATGAAGATGCAGGCCGCGGTGCACGCCGAGGTCGACGGCGAGGTGAGCGAGGTGCTGGTGCGCGTGTCCACCCAGGTGGACGCCAAGGATCTGCTGGTGGTGCTGGCCTGAGGGCGCGGCCTATTTATCGTAGCGGATCGCCAGCTGCACTTGCCGTTCGCGCTGGTAGGGCGCCTCGCCGGTGAACACGCGCTGGGCCACCCCGCTGTCGACCTGGATGGCCTCGAGCACCGCCGTCCAGCGCTCGCTCAGCTGGCGTGAGCAGGCCAGCGTCCAGGCGTGGCCGTCGTCGCCCAGATAGAAGCCGATGTACTGGATGAAGTTGCTCGCGGTCTGCTGGGTACGGAAGCGATCGTAGCGCGCGCTGTAGCGCATCGGGCCCTGCTTCCAGCTGGCGAGCAGGAATTCCGAGTGGAAGCTCCAGGCATTGGTGGGCAGGCCAATGTCGTCGTAGGTGCGCCCGTGGAGCCATTGCGTGATCGCCGTCCAGTTGGATGTCGGCGTCCAGCGCAGGCCCAGGCTGTCGAAATAAGTCTCCCAGGGGTCATCTCCGATGCTGGGGTTGGCAGGCCCGAGCCGGGCGCGATTGTCGTAGTGCAGCATCCGCGCTTCCAGCAGGCCGCGATAGTTGGCTGAGGTGCCCACGTAGTAGCCGGCGCGCTTGTCCAGGTCGTCATAGAACAAGGTGCTCGCAGAAAATGGCTGGCCGCCGTTGGCGAAGCGGCCAAAGAGGGAGCTCTGGCGGTCATGCAGACCCCAGCCGCGCGCGGCCAGCACCGTGCCCGCGGTATCGTTCCAGCCGAAGGCGGCCGCGTTGAAGGTGAGGTCGAAGGCATGGCCTCTGCTGCGCCCCAGCATTTCGAGGCTGTACTCGGCCCCGATGGTGCGCACCTCCTCGCCGACCCAGGTGTTGATCGCCGAGAACGACAGCGTGTACGGCGAGCGCCAGCCGCGCATGCGATTCTCCAGCGAAATCTCGGGATAAAAAGCGCCAACCTTCAGGCGCGAGCGCCAGTCCGAGGAGGGAATCGGCCGCCACTCCGCATAGAGCTCGTTCAGATCGAGCGGATTGACGTCGTGATCTCCATAGGCGGCCGCCTCCGCGGTGACGCGCAGGGTCTGCGTCAGATCGACCCGGTACCCCAGGCGCAGGTAACCGAGACGCAGCCCGTCATCAGTGCGGTCGTAGCGGAGCTTCCCGAGTCCACCTTCGAGGCGCGAATTGGTCGCATCGCTGCTGACGGCACGCACGTCAAGACTGACGTCGAGCTCATAGGCGCTGGCGGTGCCTGCCAGCAGCAGCACGGCGCCGGCAGCGGCGCCGATCAGTAGTCTTCCCATTTCTTGTCCGCTCCATGGTTAAGCGATGGCGGGCGCAGCGGCCGCTTGAGGCGAAAGGTCGCGACGCCCGTCGCTCCATCACCCAGATTCAGACGTGCCTGCAGCTCCGGGCCCGACTCGTCGAGCAGCGCATGCCAGAGGCGAACGGTGTATTCTCCCGCTACAAGATCGCGCAGCTGCAGGGTGCCGTCCGCGCCAGTGCGCCCATACCAGGGCGAGTCGGTGACGTAGATGTAGCCGAGCATGCTGTCGTGGATGTTGCATCCGAGGATCACCAGCCCGGGTTTGTCGAACAGGACCGGGGCGTGTGCCTTGCCGGCGTAGAGCGCGAGCTGAAAAGTCTTCGCGGGTGAAAAGGAATAGACCTGGTGGCGCACCTGGTCGCTGTTGGGAAAATCGACCTGCGTGCCGGTTTGCACCACCATGGCGCCCGGCACGAACATCAGGTTGCGCTGGTCCATGATGCCCTTGAGGCCCGGGCGCGGCGGCGGGCTGCCCTTCACGGGTTCGGCAATGATGATCGCGTCCTGGACCGGTGTACCCGCGGCGCTCAGGACCGTGATCGAAAGCTCCGATGCCGCATACAGGGGCTCCGTCACGGCCAGAACCGTGCATGCCGTCACACATGCGGCGAGGAATGCGCCCCTACTATCCATATTCAGGTGGATTAGAGCGCCGAACTTTGACCAGCTTCAAGAACCGACTGCTCATTCTGATCGTCTCCCTGATGGCGCTGGCTCAGGGTGTGACGATCGTGCTGGCGTTGGCCTCGATCCGCGATGCAGTGCGCGCCGATTCAGCCCGCCAGCTCACCGCCACACGCGCCATGCTCGACAGCACCTTCGCGGAGCGTGCGCGCCTGCTGAGCGCCGCGGCCGACGTGCTGGTCAGGGACTTCGCCTTTCGCGAGGTCGTCGCGACGTCCGACCGGGCCACGATGCAGTCGGCGCTGAACAACAACGCCGGCCGCGTGGGCGCCAATCTGGCGGTGCTCTATGCGCCTGATGGCCACGTACTGTCGGCGACCACACCGGCGCTCGCGCGGCAGGCGAGTGACACCCTGCACCTGCCCGAGCCGGGCGCTACCGCGCCCTTCGCGGTCGTCGGCGGCCGTCCCTACCAGATTGTATTTGCACCGCTCCGAGCGCCTGAGACCATCGCCTGGGTCGCGCTCGGCTTTGAGCTCGACCAGGCGCTCGCCGAGAAGCTCGCGACGCTCGGCGGTACCGAAGTGAGTTTCGTCTACCACGAGCCGGGCGCCTTCAACGGCTACACCTCGACGCTCGAGCCGTCGATGGCCGGCGAGCTGGCGGCGCTCAGCCTGCGGCGGCCCGGCACGATTGCCCCTGAGCTGATGGTGCTGAACGAGCAGGAGTTCCTGACCTTGAGCGCACCGCTCCGGACCCAGGCCGGTGGCCTGGAGCTGGTGGTGCAGCGCTCCCAGTCGGCCGCCATGGCGCAGTTTCGCGAGATGCGTTTTGCACTGCTGCTGATCGGCGGCGCGGCACTGCTCGGCGCGATCCTGGTGGCCTGGTTCGCCGGGCGCAGTGCGGTGCGGCCGCTCGGCGTACTGGTCAATGCCGCGAGCCAGATCGAGCGCGGCTACTACCGCGATCACATCCAGCTGGAAGGCGCCGAGGAGTTCCAGCAGCTCGCCGGCACCTTCAATTCGATGCAGGAGGGGATCCGCGAGCGCGAGGCGCGCATCCTGCGCCAGGCGACCCACGACACGCTTACCGGGCTGCTCAATCGCGAGGGCCTGCGCGAGCGCCTGGCAACGCTGGGGCACCACGGGGCCTGCAGCGTGGCGCTGCTCGACGTGCACCGCTTTCGCGACATCAACGCCTCCGTCGGCCACCAGGCGGGCGATCAGCTGCTGCAGGCGCTCGCGGCGCGCATCAGCCAGGTCTGCAGCGCGCAGCTGCCCTGCGCGCGCGTCGGTGCCGACCAGTTCGTGATCGTCGCCGCGCTCCACGACAGCGAGCTGCTGCACCGTGTGCTGGTGATGGCCGATGAGCTGCGCCGCGGCGTCGATCTGGGGAGCCTGCGCCTGAGCGTCGACGTGCGCGCCGGCATCAGCGAGTGGCGCGAACCGCGCGCGCCGGTCGAGGACCTGCTGCGCCAGGCGGACGTCGCGCTGCTGCAGGCCAAGGAACAGTCCACCGTGGCGGTGGTCTACCACCCCTCGCATGACGCCGAGCATCGCCGGCGCGTGCTGCTGGTGGCCGAATTGCGCCGGGCGCTGGCCGGTGAAGGTCTCTCGCTCCATTACCAGCCACTGGTGAACATGACCGATCGGGTGACCGTGGGTTTCGAGGCGCTGCTGCGCTGGTCGCATCCGACGCTCGGCAGCATCTCACCGGCGGAGTTCGTGCCGCTGGCGGAGCGCGCTTCGGTGCTGCCTGACCTGTCGCGCTGGGTACTGGGCACCGCCATCGCCCAGCTGGGCCAATGGCAGCGCGCCGGACTGGATCTGGATGTCGCCGTCAATCTCTCGGCGGCTGATTTCGCCGACGGCGGGCTGCCGGCGCGGGTGCTGGCGCTGCTGCGCGAACACGACGTGCCGGCGACCCGCCTGCTGCTCGAGCTTACCGAGAGCGCGATCATGCGCGAGCCGCAGCTGGCCGCGCAGGTGATGCAGCAGCTGCGCACCGCCGGCGTGCGCTTCGCGATTGACGACTTCGGCACCGGCCATTCCAGCCTCGCGCAACTGCACGCGCTGCCGGTCGATGAACTGAAGATCGACCGGGGATTCGTCATGGGTCTCGACCGTACCGCCAGCAACCTGGCCATCGTTCGCAGCACGATCGAGCTCGGCCACAGCCTGGGGCTGAAGGTGCTGGCCGAGGGCGTCGAGACCCCGGAAGTGTGGGCCGCACTGCTGCGCCTGGGATGCGATCTCGCCCAGGGCTACTTCATCAGCCGGCCGATGCCCGCCGCGTCCGTGCCGAGTTGGGCCCGCACCCAAGCGGCCCAGTTCGCGCGCGTGCTGACCGATGCCGAAGAAACGGGGCGCCTCGCCAGCATTCGAGGCCGGAACTCTTAAGGACCCCTGGCCGGCGCACCATCGGTGGGCAGCGGTCCATGGGCCGCGCGCCGCTTTGGTGCTGTGCGGCCCGCCACCCCTCACCCCTGGCCGCCCAGGGCCCGCCGCCAGGCACGCCCCGCATGGCACGAAAGCTGCACTTCCCAGTGGCCGGGAGACCGGTCCCTTAGGGTCGCGGAGGCGGGAGTATTCGCATGAAACTGGTTAGTGCAATCATCAAACCCTTCAAGCTTGACGACGTGCGCGCGGCCTTGTCCGAGATCGGCGTGTCGGGCATGACGGTCACGGAGGTCAAGGGTTTTGGC